>CABUMU010000082.1 GCA_902492855.1 uncultured Collinsella sp.
GCATCCGGTCTCCTTTCATAGGTAACATATCATCGTGCTAGTTTACCACATGCCACCAGGCAATAAGAAACGTCACGAAAAGCGATGTTTGAGCGCTTCGACCACGTTGGACGGGACAAACGTCGATACATCGCTGCCGAGCGAGGCGATCTGGCGAACGACCGAGCTCGAGATATAGCCGTACTGCGGCGCACTCATGACAAAGATGGACTCCAGCTCGCTATCCAGGCGATAGTTAAGGTCGGCCTGCTGCAGCTCATACTCAAAGTCGGTCATGGCGCGCAGACCCTTGACCACGGCCCCCGCCCCCTGCTCACGAGCGAAGTCGACCAAGAGGCCGGTAAAGGGCAGGACCTCGACGCCGTCGATATCACCGAGCGCCTCGCGGGCCAGCGCCACGCGCTCATCGAGCATAAACGTGGTGCCCACACCGTTTTTACCCTGCGACTCGGCAACAGCGACGATCACGCTGGGAAAGATGCGGCGGGCGCGGCGGATCACATCGATATGGCCAAACGTGATGGGATCGAAGGTGCCCGGGACGATCACGCGATTAATAGTGTCACTCATGGGCGTCCTCCGGGGATACTGCCTCGTCATTTTCGTTCTCGACAGCATGGTCGTTCTCGTCCTCGGCCACCCAGTGTAGCAAGTCAACCGAGGTAATGCCGTAGCGCTTCTCTCGCACGGTCTCAAAACCAGCCGGATGAGCGCCCGCATCGGCTGCAGCATGCTCAAACAGGGCAAAGGCCCCGGGCGCCAGCAGTCCCTGCTGGGAAAGATTTTGCAGCAGCTCCTCGACCGGCTCGGCGCCAAACGCATAGGGCGGATCGAGCAGGACCAGATTAAAAGGACCACCCGACACGCGGCCGCGCGAGACGCTCGCCAGCACATCGCCGGTAACGACGCGCCAGCGCGAGCGGTCGCGGCACAGCGACTCGATATTCTTGGTAATGAGCCGCGCGGCGTTGCGATCGATCTCAAACGTCGTGAGCGAGCGGGCCCCACGAGAGAGCATCTCTAACCCTAAGGCACCGGAGCCGCCAAAGGCGTCCAGCACGCGGACCTCGTCCAGATCGAAGTCGAATGCCGACATGACCATAGATGCGCACGACTCGCGCACGCGATCAGTCGTGGGGCGGGTGACATCGCGACCACGGGGCTCCTCGATCTTACGACCGCGCCATTCGCCGCCGATGATTCTCATCCTCCGCTGACCTCCTTAAAAATATGTCGATATCGCATGGCGACCGCATCGCGCAGAGGGCGCGTCGCCACGGAGTCAAGGGTGCAAGCATACCGCAAGAGCTCGACCGCGTCCAAATGGGCCCACTCGATCAGCTCCTCGTCGGCATCCAGGTCGACAAAGCGCAGGGTCACACCACCATGCTGGCGGTACCCCAGGATTTCGCCCTCGTGGCGCAAACGCAGGTCCATTTGGGCGAGCGTAAAGCCGTCCGAGGTCTTTTCGAGCGACTGGAGACGGTCTTGCGCCGCCGATGCGCCGCCGTTGCCCTTGGAGTGCGTCATAACCAGGCAGGTGCCCGACACGCTGCCGCGGCCCACGCGACCGCGCAGCTGGTGCAAGGCCGCCAAGCCAAAGCGCTCACCGTTCTCGATGACCATAACGGTGGCGTTAGGCACGTCGACGCCCACCTCGACCACCGTAGTCGAGACGAGCACGTCGATCTCGCCACGCTTGAAGGCATCGATGACCCGATCCTTCTCCCCCGCTGGCATACGGCCGTGAAGGCGCTCGATGGCAAGACCCGGCAACGCCAGACGCAGGCGGTCGAGCTCGGTTGCCGTATCGTGCAGTGGCACGGGGACCGTCACGCGGCCCTCGTCGTCGCGGGCGATACCGGGCACGTCTTCCAGCTCATCGGCCGAGTCACTCGGCTCCACGAGCGGACAAATCACGTAGGCCTGCTGACCCTTTTCATGCGCCTCGCGGATGGCGCCATAGGCGAGGTCACGGCTCGACTCGGTGAGCACGCGTGTCGTCACGCCAGCACCAGGGACGGGCCGATGGCGAATGATGCTCGTGTCCAGATCGCCGTAGACCGAAAGCGCCAGCGTACGCGGGATGGGCGTCGCCGTCATAACGAGCAGATCGGCACCCGGTCCCTTCGCGCGCAGGGCGTTGCGTTGGCCGACGCCAAACCGGTGCTGTTCATCGATGACCACGAGCGACAGATGCTTGAACGCAACGTTATCCGAAAGAACCGCGTGGGTGCCAAAGAGCACGTTAAGCTCGCCCGATTCCAGCTGTGCATGGATGCGCTCGCGCTCTGCGGCCGGCGTGGCACCCGTCAGAAGTGCCCAGGACATGCCGGCCTGGGAGAGCAGAGGGCCGGTCTTATCGGCATATTGGCGCGCCAGCACGCCCGTGGGCGCCATAACGCAGGCCTGCGTGCCGCTATCGGCAGCCACAGCCAGCGCGCAGGCGGCAACGGCGGTCTTACCGGTACCGACATCGCCCAGCAGCAGACGGTTCATCACGCGCCCGCCATCGCACATATCGCGCAGGATATCTTGGAACGCGGCCTCCTGCTCGTCGCTCAGCGAAAACGGCAGGGCTTGCTTGAGCACGGCCAGGTGCTCGCCCGCGGTGTGGGCATAGGGCACCACATCGACCAGGCCGCCGTCGTTGCGCAGGCGCAGCGCCAGCTGCAGGTAGAGGCACTCCTCGTAGGCAAGCCGTGCGCGCGCGATATCGCGCTCGGCCATACTCGATGGAAAATGGATTGAGCGCAGCGCGCGGGCATTGCTCATCAGGCGACGCTTAACGCGCAGCGGTGCCGGAATGGGATCAAAGGGATTGCCGACGACCTCGAGCGCGCCGCTTACGATGCGGCGCATCCACGCCTGGCTCACGCCATCACTCACGTAATGGACCGGCAGGATAGTGCCCGCGGCACGCCCTTCCTCGAGCTTTTCAAAGTGCGGCGAGGCCATCTGCTTAAAGCCGTAGGCAAACTCGACCTTGCCCATCACGGCCAGGCGGTCGCCCTGCTTAAGCTGCTGGGCAATCCAGGGCTGGCGGAAAAAGGCGACCTGAAGCACACCCGTCTCGTCAACGAGTGAGACTTCGGTAACCTGCATGCGCGGACGCGGCTGCTTTTGGACGATACGGTCGACCGTGGCGACAATCGTGCAAACGGTGCCGATGGGCGCCATCTCGATGGACCACGAGCGGGTAAAGTCGAGGTATCGATGAGGGATATGGAGAAGGAGGTCCCCCACCGTCCGAATTCCCAGACGGCGAAGGGCCTCCTCACGTTTACCCGAAACATATTTGAGTCGCGCGATATCCTCGTCGAGCGCATTGCTCTGGGCAAAGCGCTCCGAGACGCGCGGCACGGAGCACAGCTCGGACATGGGCAGTTGCCTACTCGATCGAGAAGATCACGGGATAGAGCGGCTGCTCGCCACGATGGGCGTCGACCTCCAGATCGGGCTGAGCCTCCTCAATGGCGTCGACGATCTCCTGGAAGGCCTCATCGGACAGTTCCTCGCCGGCCAGAATCGTCAGCGCGTCGCCCTCCTCTTCCTCCTGCATACGGTTGATGCAATCGAGCGTGACCTGCTTCACGTCAGAGCCGACCACATCGATGGAGCCGGCAATGATGCCCATGACGTCACCGGAGTGAATCGGCGAGCCGTCGGAGGCACTGGAGTCGCGCACGGCGCGGGTGACCTCGCCATCGCGGACCTCGCTGATGGCGTCGACCATAGCGGCAACAGCATCCTCGAGCTCGGAATCGGGCAGGACCGCGAACAGCGCAGAGAAGGCCTGCGGGACGGTCTTGGTGGGTACGACTGCAACCTTTTTATCGGTGCAGGCAGAGGCTGCGGCCTCGGCAGCCATGCGGATGTTGCCGTTATTGGGCAGGATGATGACCGAGGTCGCGTTGACCTGGTCAACGGCGCCCAGCAGGTCGGCGGTCGAGGGGTTCATGGTCTGACCACCCGACACGATCACGTCGACGCCGAGGGACTTGAGGATGTCGGCCTCGCCGGAACCGGCGGCAACGGCGACAAAGCCCAGCGCCTTGGCGGGCTCGGAGGCCTTTTCCTGGTCCTCGTGAATCTTGGCGGTACGGTCGTGGGCCTCCATCTCCATGTTGTGGATAAAGACCTCATAGATCTGACCGAGCTGCAGCATGTGCTCGAGCACCAGGTTGGGGGTGTTGGAGTGCACATGGATCTTGTAGTCGGGATAGGCGCCCACGAGTAGCTCGCAGTCGCCCATGGAACCCAGGAACTTAAGGCACTCGTCCTCGTCAAACGGGGCGTCGGCCTTAAACAGGAACTCGTTGCAGTAGCGGAACTCCGAGCCCTCCCAGTCGTCGTTGGCCTCGATCTCAACGCGATTGAGGGCCGCGTCGCGGGCAGAGCCAGCGGAATCAAACGTGGCGGAGAAATCCTCGACCACGGTGCTGCGGCCAAGAGCGGCGGCAACAAAGTTCTCAAGGAAAATAGCAAAGCCAAAGGCGCCGGAGTCGACCACGCCGTTCTCCTTGAGGACGGGCAGCAGGTCGGGCGTGCGAGCGACGGACTGGTAGGCCTCGACGACGATGGCATCGAGCGCGTCCTCGGCCGAGAACTTCTTCTTTTCGCACTCGTCGGCCTTGGTCGAGACATCGCGCAGCACCGTGAGAATCGTGCCCTCGATGGGCTTACGGACGGCCTGGAAGGCGACCTTGACGGCGCGGCGGAACGCATAGGCGATGTTGGCGGACGTGATGGGCTCATCAGCAGAGACGAGACCCTCGGCCACGCCGCGCAGGATCTGAGAGGTGATGACGCCGGAGTTGCCGCGGGCACCCATCAGGGAGCCGTGGGTGATGGCGCCGGCGATGGCCTCCATATCGGCATCGGCGGGAAGGGCGGAAAGCTCCTTGGTCACCGAGGCGAGCGTGAGCGACATGTTGGTACCGGTGTCGCCGTCGGGTACGGGGAAGACATTGAGCTTGTTGATCTCCTCGGCCTTGTCGGAAACAGCAGCCGCAGCGATCGGAAAACAGGTGCGAATGGTCTTTGCAATCATGGGTATTTGAATCTCCGTTTTCGGATGCTAGTTCAGACGGCTCTTGAGCGCGTCGATGTGAATGCCGATCTTAAGGCTGGCGGGATCGATCTGGGCGATCTCCTGCAGGGTGAAGGCAACGGAGCTCGAAAGATTGTGGCAGACGGACTTCATGTTGACGCCGTTCTCGAGCACGACGTGAAGATCGACCGTAAGGCCGTTCTCGTCGGCGGAGACAAGCACGCCCTTGCGGAGGCGCTGACCGGCAAGCAGGCGCACGCTCTCGGCGCCTTGGAGCTGCTCAGCCATACCGACGACGCCATAGCACGTCATCGCGGCATAACCGGCAATATCGGCAATAACGTCGTTCGAGACGCTCAGGCTGCCGTTAATGGTCTCAGACACAAGAATCTCCTTATCTGGTGCTCGCGGCACCATGTCGTGGGAGCAATCATTGGAATATTCTACAACGACCGCGCCATGTTGAGGTGGTGGGTCGCGGGATTACATCCTCGACACGAAATGTTGATATGGCAACGTTCGAGTCAAGTGGTCGCGGCATGAAAAAACCCGCCGCATAAGCGACGGGTTTTACAACCTGGCTCCCCGGGTAGGACTCGAACCTACAACAGCGCGGTTAACAGCCGCGTGCTCTACCATTGAGCTACCGAGGAATTTAAAAGCCCAGCGGAATGGGCTGAGAAATTCTGGCTCCCCGGGTAGGACTCGAACCTACAACAGCGCGGTTAACAGCCGCGTGCTCTACCATTGAGCTACCGAGGAATAGGTGCGTGCTCTCAAGCAACGAAGTTTATTATACGGACGAATCAGCTTAGGGCAAGAACTTTTTTGAGATTTTTTCCGACCTAGTCATTGGGGACGTCCCCAATGACCACATGAAAGCGCCCCCAAGCGGATGTGCTTGAGGGCGCTTCTTGCTTGACTAGCTTTCGATATAGTCTTTGAGCTTGCTGCTGCGGCTCGGGTGGCGGAGCTTGGCCAAGGTCTTGGACTCGATCTGGCGGATACGCTCGCGCGTGACGCCAAACTCGCGGCCGACTTCCTCGAGCGTGCGGGGATGCCCGTCGACAAGGCCAAAGCGCAGCTCGATAACCTTGCGCTCACGATCGGCAAGCGAGTCGAGCACCTGGGTGAGCTGCTCCTGCAGCATGGAGAAGCTGGCGGCATCGGGCGGAACGATAGCCTGGGAGTCCTCGATGAAGTCGCCCAGCTGGGAATCCTCTTCCTCGCCGATGGGGGTCTCGAGCGACACGGGCTCCTGCGAAATCTTCTGGATCTCGCGGACGCGGTCGGCGCTCATGTCCATCTCGGCACCGATCTCCTCAGGGGTCGGGTCGCGACCCAGGTCCTGAAGGAGCTGGCGCTGCACGCGGACGAGCTTGTTGATGGTCTCGACCATATGCACGGGAATACGGATGGTACGGGCCTGATCGGCAATGGCGCGCGTAATGGCCTGACGGATCCACCACGTGGCGTACGTGGAGAACTTAAAGCCCTTCTGGTAGTCGAACTTCTCAACGGCGCGGATCAGACCGAGGTTGCCCTCCTGGATCAGGTCAAGGAACAGCATGCCGCGGCCGACATAGCGCTTGGCGATGGAGACGACCAGACGCAGGTTTGCGCTGATGAGTGCCTGCTTAGCTTCGAGGCCGACGTTCTCAATGCGCGTAAGACGACGCATCTCGGCACGCGTGAGCTCGAGCTCACCGGCATCGGCGGCCTCGAGCTTCTCGGTGGCCTCAAGACCGGCCTCGATCTTCATGGCCAGATCGACCTCTTCGGAGGCGGTCAGCAGGTCGACCTTGCCGATCTCTTTGAGGTACATACGAACCGGATCGCCGGTCAGCATCACCGTGGAGGCATCGATGCCACGCACGCGGGAGCGTGAACGGGACGTGCGCACGGTGCGCTTCTTCTTGCTCTTGGAAGAACCCATCTCGGCATCGGCCTGACGGGCCATCTTGAGCTCGTGATCGTCGAGCGAGCCGGAATCGTGCTCGTCGTCGTCATCGAAATCGTCGGTATCGGTATCGTTATCGTCATCGTCGACGTCCATGGGGGCGTCGTCGTTACCGCTCGCGGAGATAATCTGAATGCCGCTGTTGCGCAGCGCGGAATACACCGCGGTGAGCTGCTCGTCAGAAACATCGATATCCTTCAGGGCGACCTGAATCTCGTCCTCGGTTACCGAAGTCCTGTTTGAGCCGTTGCCCATGAGCTTTGCAACGTAGGATTCCAGCCCAGTACCCGTGCTCTCAGTCTTTTTTGGCACAGATTCTCCCTTCATAGTCCACAGGACTCAATACTTTAGCACACACATTGACGTCTATACCCAAAAAGAAGACTGGATATAGGCGAGAATACGCTGGTTGACCACAACATCTAGGCTTGTTCGGTGCCCGCAGCCTCCAGGCCGATCAAACGGAACGGGTCCGCCACGCCGCCGATCGACTTTTGCAGTTCGCGTTGACGTTGCGAATCCTGCGCGGCCTGCACGGTCAGCGCGCGACGGGCCTCATCATCGAGTGAACGGTCCTGGCGCAGCTTGGCCTGTGCGGCACGCATGCGACGCTTGATGGTGTAGAGCTCAAGCGTATCAAGCATAAACACGATGTTCGTCTCGGTGGGGTGCTTGCTCGTCGCGGAGATGCGCCCGGCACTCACAAGCGTTGCCGCATCGGGACACACTGAGCGCGCCGCATCCATGCAGGCTGCAGGATCGGTTCCCGGCGGCGTTGCCAGAACGGCCCATGCAATGGACTCGTGACGCGGGTCAACCCACTCGATGGAGCAGATGCGGTCGGCATACGTGCGGAACAGGTCGGGGTAGCTCGTGAGCATCGTCAACAGCTCGCGCTCCCCTGCCAAGGACTTGCGTTCAAGATCGGTAAGAACCATCGGCGCCGCCGCAGCCGGTGCGCCCGAACCGTCAGCCACAGGCACAGCGCCCATACCATCAGGCACATCGATCGGCGGAAGATCGTCGGGGGCCTCCACGGGCGCGGCACCGTAGGCATCGAGCGGGACGTAGTCGTACGGCTCTTCTTCGACCGGCGTCGCTACTGCCGGCGTCGCGCCCGATGCCCAAGCGCCGCGACCGGCATCGCGAGAACCCGACGCCCGACCGCCCGCGCTACCGGACCGCTCAGCCTGTGCCCGCTGGCGCTCATAGTTCTGCTCACGACGTCGTTCAGCATCCTCGCGCTTGGCGACATCGCGAAACACACGGCCCGAGCTCGCGCGCACGGTCTCCAGGTCCAAACCAAGCAGGTCGGCAATCTGGATAAAGTACGTGTCGATCATATAGCTATCGCGCAGCGGATAGATAAGCGTCAGCGCATCTTCCAGCGCCTTGGCGCGACCGCCCGGCGTGCTAATATCGCTCGACTCCTGCAGCGAACGGTACACAAAGTCCATAAGCGGCTCGGCCGCGTCGATGCGCGCCTGCAGCTCCTGGCCGCCGTGCGCCGAAATAAACTCCATAGGGTCGTTGCCGTCGGGCAGCACCACGCAGCGCAGGTCCATAGAATCCTGCTCGATAAACTGAATCGCACGGCGAGCGGCCTTTTGGCCGGCGGCGTCACCATCGAACATGTACACGATGCGCTTGGCAAAGCGGGTGAGCGTCTTGACATGATGCTCCGTGAGCGCGGTGCCCAGCGTGGCGACAACGTTTTTAATCCCCGCCTCCCAGCAGGCGATGCAATCGGTATAGCCCTCCACCACGATGGCGGTATCCTGCGCGACGATAAACTCCTTGGCCCAATTAAAACCGTAGAGGTTTCGCTTTTTATGGAACACGCTCGTCTCGGCGGTGTTGAGATACTTAGGCTGACCGTCGCCCATAATGCGACCGCCAAAGGCAATGTTGTGACCCTGCTCGTCAAAGA
>CABUMU010000083.1 GCA_902492855.1 uncultured Collinsella sp.
GACGCGCTGCACAAGCGCGTGCAGGCCAACAACTTCTCCGGCATGCGCGTGGGCGACTACATCGACGTACCGCTCGTGAGCGCCTCGGCCATCACGGACCAGCAGTCGGTGCGCTTCCTCCTGGCACATATCGACCCGTACTATTGCGTGGGCGACCAGCAGAAGGGCCACCACCTCGCGTTCGTGGCATCCTCCCCGATCGCGGTCTCACCGACCTACGCCGGGGTGAAGAACAACAGCTTCCTGCCGTGGAACGCCACCAATACCAACCAGGGCACAGCCGACGAGAAGCACCCGTACCTTTGCTCCCAGCTGCATACGTGGGAGCAGAAGTTCGCCGGTTGCCTGCCCGAAGGCCTTACCAAGCACCTGCTCACGCAGCGCGTGCTGCTTGAGGAGCGATACAGCGAATCGGGCACGCTCACCGACTCGAACAGCTGGTCCTGGGCAGACCTGGGCAAGGTATGGTCGCTCTCCGAGATGGAGGTCTACGGCTGCCCGGTCTGGGGCACTCCCGGCTACTCCGTGGGCTTCGACTGCCAGTTCGACCTGTTCCACGACACGGCGCACCGATTGAACGAGTCTCGCTACCACTGGTGGCTCCGGTCCGTCGGGGCGGGCTCTTCCTCGTCCGTCTGCTCCGTCGGCAACTACGGCAGCGCGTACTGCGGCGATGCCGTCGGCGGCTGGATCCGTCCGCGCGTGGGCTTCCTCCTAGGGTAGCGAAGCGAACCGTCCCCAACCCCCATCTGGCGCACGCCTTGCGCGTGCGCCTCTCTCGTCCGGAAGATATACGAGCAAAGGAGAATCGCTTGAGCGGAGTACCGGAGCGCCTGCGGAACCTGAGCGGCTACGAGTTCTACAACACGGCCATAGAATTGCGCGTTGAGGTGCTCTCGATAATCACCTCGGCTGCCATCCCGAAGTCCCGCCGTTTCACCTTCGCCGTGCCAATGGCCGAGACCGCCCGCAGCGTCGTGTACAACATCGCGCGCGGCTACGCCTTCTACCCGAACAGCGCGGTAAACGTGGCGGCGCGCAAGCGCTACTACACCCTCGCGATCGCGGACTGCGAGCAGCTTTACCAGGACGCTCAGGCGTACCTTGAGGTCTACCGCCGCAAGGGCGATGACCAGCACGCCGGGGCCTTCATGCGCATGGCCGAGCTCGTCGACAGGGAGATAGCGCTTTTGAAGGGCGCGCGCGACCGCGTGAAGCTGATCGGGAAGAAGGCGTAGAATGTTCCTGCGTCGTCCCTTGAATCTCGCAACAACTGGTGGCTCCGGTCCGTCGGGGCGGGCTCTTCCTCGTCCGTCTGCTACGTCAACAACAACGGCAACGCGAACTGCAACGATGCCGTCAACGACTGGATCCGTCCGCGCGTGGGATTGCTCATACATGCCAGACAGAAGCGCCTTCGCACGCTTCTCCGAGCACATGAGGAAGGAAGGGGCGCCGGTCGGGCGAGAGCCCGTAAAATCACGCCCCACTGGGAGGGCGGCACGCTGCTTGCATGGCCGCAGGCTTCGGCGCTCGCCGCGGTTTCATCGCTCTTCCCTAAGCGGCCTGGGAACGTCGGCGCTTTCTGGCGCAGGCCGTGCGGGGCGTCTCCGTGAATAGCGATGAGCGCCGTGCCGCGAGGCGTGCCAGGCGCATTGCCAAACGCGCCGCCAACAAAGCAAAGCGATGCGATGGCCTTACGCTCGCGACCGCCGCCGAGATGGACAACCTGCACGACGCCGCCGCGAAGGCATCCAAGGGCGTGCGCTGGAAGGCCGGTGTCCAAAGCTACATGATCCACTCGCTGCGAAACTGCCGCCGCGCGAGGCAGGACCTGCTGAGCGGCAAGGACATACGGCGCGGCTTCACCAAGTTCCACGTCATAGAGCGCGGCAAAGACCGCGCCATCAGCGCACCGCGCTTCCCCGAGCGCGTCATACAGAAGGCCGTTTCCCGAAACGTCCTCGCACCAGCGATATGGCCGACACTCACACCCGGTTGCGCAGCCAACATGAGGGGGCGCGGCACCGACTTCGCGCTCATGCGGCTCAAGGGCCAGCTTGCCGACCACTACCGCCGTCACGGCGATGCGGGCTACGTCCTCCTCATGGATTTCAGCAACTACTTCGGCAGCGTAGACCACGGCGCTGCCAACGCGCTCGTCTCCCGCGTGCTGCTCGACCGAGCCGCTGTAGAGTTCATGCGCCTGCAAATCGAGGCGAACGGCGATATAGGTCTCGGTCTCGGAAGCGAGCCGAATCAGGCCATAGCCGTCGCGCTGCCGTCACCCCTCGACCGTCTTGGCGAGTCGTGGCGCGGCATAGAGGCATCCGGACGGTACATGGACGATTCCTATTTCATCGCGATGGACAAGGCCACTCTATGGGCATTCCTCGATGAAGCCGAGCGCGTCTGCGCGTCTCTCGGGATCACGGTCAACCGCAGGAAGACACGCGTGGTCAAGCTGTCGCGCGGCTTCGTGTACCTCAAGAAGCGTTTCCGCTATTCCGGCACAGGCCGAATCATCGTCACGCCCATAGGCAAATCAATGACGCGCCAGCGCCATCGCATGAAGGCGCACGCCCGCATGGTCGCCAACGGCGAGATGACCGTAGCGGAGGCGCGCACATCCTATATGTCTTGGCGAGGTGGGCTGGTCAAGAAGCATGGAGATGGCAAGCCAAGGCTGCGCATGGATGTGTGGCACACGGTTCGCAGCTTCGATGCCCTCTTCCAGACCATCTTCGGCGAGCATCCAATCTTGCGGTGCCTAAACGATGGCTCGCAACATCAATCCGAAAGGAGTAGACATGTCAAATGAAACCATGCCAGAGTTCGAGGTAGACCCGGCTGTAGCCGAGCAGAACGCGCTCCGCAACCTCCTCGCGCAGGTCGGCGACCCCGAGGCGGCGCACGGCGCCGGCACGGTCGATGATGACACGTACCTCGACCTCAAGGCCAAGAAACTCGCATACACGGCGGCCCTGGACGCCTACGCAAAGGGCGAGACGCCCGACGTTCCCGCGCTGCTCAAGCAGATGCAGAAGGTTGCCGCACAGCCCACGCAGACCGAGGCCAACACGGCTGACATTGCCTATCTGATGATGACGGTCGGGGGTGAGCAGTAATGGCAACGAAGAAAACCGAACACTCCAAGCACTTCGATCTCGTTAAGAAGTACTACGACCGCGGTCTGTGGAGCAAGGCCCGCGTATACAAGGCGGTTGAGTGCAAGTGGGTCACCGCCGACGAGTACAAGGAAATCACCGGCGAAGAGTACGTGGCGGCATAGCATGGGCAGCCCCGTGTGCAACGGGGCTGCCACCCGAACCTTCAAGGTGGCGGGGGACGGGTTTCGTCGGTAAATGAACGGAAAGGAGGCCGGATGGAGGTGCTCAAGCTGTTCGCCCCGTACGGTCCGACGTGGCTTGGCGGCGTGCTGCTTGCCCTGATCGCTTTTTATTTCGGGCGTCAGTTCCTGGAAGAATACAAGCTCCAGAATGAAAGGAAGAGCGCCCTCGACATCAAGAGAGAAGAGCGCAAGCAGGACGAAGTCAACGAGCGCGCGCAGCGCGATCGCGAGCGGTCCGAGATGGAGGGCCGCATCGCGGCACAGATGGAGCGCAGCAACTCCCTCATGGAGGCCATGAAAACCTTGATGGAGTCCGTCGTGGCATCCAACGACGTCCTCCACGCAGATCTGACTCACAGCCAAGCGCGCAGCCAGGGAATGGCACAAAAAGTCGACCACATCTGCGACCGAGTTGACCTGCTCTATGACAAAGAAGCAGGTAGATAGGAGCAATCGAATGACGGAGATTCAAGCAGGCCTCACGGTAGCCACGGTTCTCGTTGTCCCCTACATCGTGCAGGCGATCAAGACAAAGGCGATGACGGGAAACATTGCGCGCTGGACGGCAATCGCAGTCTCCGCGCTGTGCGGCGCCCTCACCGCCATGGCGGGCGGCGTACCATCCGAACCATCGGCCTGGGTGACCTCAATCTTCGCCGCCGTCGGTGGCGTTCAGGTGGCCTACGCAGCTTTTAAGAGCGTCGGCATTACGGATAAGTGGCTCGACGCACTTCTCGCACTCGGCGACATCAAGGAGGACTAGCCATGGCGATTACCCAGCGCGAAGCGTTCGCGCAGGTCATGGAGCACCTCGTCACCCACGACGGCGGCAGCGGCCATGGGTACTCGCAGTACAATCGCATGGGTGACGGCACGACCGAGACGATCAGGTTGTCCGATGGCACGACCGTGACCATCGCCGGAGGCGATCGCGACTGCTCGTCCGCAGTCATCACGGCTCTGCGAGCGGTCGGTGTCAATACGTTTGGCGCGACCTATACCGGCAACATGCGCGCCGAGCTGCTCAGGACCGGCCTTTTCGGATGGCGAAAGATGGGCGTCAAGTCCGCGCAGCGCGGCGACATCTACCTCAATGAGAGGTGCCACACCGCTGTGTGTGTCTCGCCTTACGGCTCCAAGCGTGGCGACCTCTTGGCGCAGTTTTCCATCTCGGAAAAGGGCACTATCACGGGCACCAAGGGTGACCAGACCGGCCACGAGTCCAACATCAAGCCCTACTACAGCTATCCATGGGACGGCACGCTCTACTGGCTCAGCGATGGCAAGACGCTCTCTGGCGCTGACACGTCAGTCGCAGATAATACCGATGCCGACCTCGGCGACGTGCGCTATTGGGGGCCAAAGTTTAACCGCGCGCTGCAAAGACAGCTCGGCACGACTGTCGATGGCGTGATCTCCGGACAGTGGCTTGCCAACGAGCGCTACTTCTGGGCGACCGACGGAGGTGTCGAATGGACAAAGACTGGCAAGGGCTGCGGATCGGACCTTGTGCTCGCCTTGCAGAAAAAGATCGGGTGCAAGATTTATCCCGAGTTTTGTGGCGTCCAGGCGCGCCAGATGACCAGCGGCACCATCAAGAAACACCAGCTCTGGTTGATTAGACATGGCATCTCCTGTGGTTCCTGCGGCGCCGACGGGTACCATGGTCCCGACACAAACAAGGCCGTCGCGCAGGCCATCAAGCGCCGGCTCTACGCAGATTAGGCGGTGATGCAATGTTAAGTCACATTATTGCGATGTTCATCGGCGCTCAGCTCGGTGCGCTCGTAGGTGTTTTGGCCATGTGTCTCGTTGCCAACCACAAATAGCGCTTCGCCCACTCCGGCTCTGCCGGGGTGGGGTTTTATGCATGACTTGATATCCGTTGATAACCGTTCTTCAATGCAGTTTCAGCGCGTACGGAGCTGGCGAGAACATCGGAACCTGCAACTTTGCAGATAAAGCACGTGCAAAAACGTCATGTTCAAGACTCTTAATCCCAAGGTCCAGGGTTCGACCCCCTGACGGCCCACCAAAGAACGCACAGGTCAGCGCTTCGGCGCTGACCTTTTTTGTTTACCGAGAAGCCCAATCATAACCGTCCATTACCGTTCGCGTTTTACGCCCCCTGCCGTTTATACGCGGCAGGGGGCGTTTTATGCATTTAGCAGGTAATGGACCTAGGGAACGCCGTTTTAGAGCTTCTCGGCGCTGCGACCGGTGCCATTAAAACCGCCGTCCGCGCCGCCGCCCTCGACGATCTGCAAGGCGCGCCCGACCTGCCTGGCGGCCTTCTCGCGCTCCGCAAGACTCGGCTTGATGTAATGGCGGTAATCTGTCCCCAGGTCCGTATGACCGTGCAGGTCCATGATGCTCAGGGGGTCGACCTCGGTCGCCGCCATGATGGTCTCGGACGTGTGGCGCAGGGCCTTTGGCGGGATATACCGCAGGTCATGGCGTACGCACATGCGCCGCCAGGCGCGCACGAGGTTGTCGCCGCGCATGTTCACGATGCGCTGCCCGCTCCATTCGCGCACCTGCTCCGTAACCGAAGTGCCGCCCTCGACGGTTATGCTCGGGCGCAACTCGTCCATGATCTGGTGCAGGCGCTCTCGGCCCGCCAATAAAACCGGCACAGTGCGCACGGAATGGGCGTTCTTGGTCTCCTTCACGCCGTCCTCGTCCGTGTACGCGCGGCAGACCTCGATGTACTCCGAGACGGTCGGCTTGCCCGTGGCGAAGTCGTAGGTCGTGGTGACCTTGAGGTCGCACGGGCGCACCGCCAGCGCCTCCTCCTTGCGCAGGCCGCTCAGGCCCAGAATCAAGTAGGCGTTCATGACCAGGTCGGCGCGGTCGTCGCTGGCGGCGAGCCTGCGCAGTGCCTCGGCCGCCTCGGGGATGCTCCACGGCTCCACGGGCGCCTGCTTCGCCTTGGGCGCGATGACGCGGCGGCGGAAGGGCTCCACCGTCACCCAGCCGTCGTCGAAAGCTCGGCGCATGACGGCGCGCAGGGTGGTCTTGGTCTTTGCCGGCGCGCCCGAGCGCTCGATGCAGCTGCGCATCATGTCGTGGGTTATCTCGGAGATGTCGATGCTCCCCAGGACGGGGGAGATGTAGTTGCACATCTGCCCGTCGTACTCGCGCAGGCTCGCCTTGGAGCGCGGCTTGCCGCGGTTGCTGGGGGAGCCGCGGAAAACTCCCCAGTAGTACATGTCGAGCGTCACGCCCGCGTGCGCCGCCTGGGACACACCGAGCTCCTGCGCAAGTTGCGCGATGGCGATATCGGCCTCGGTCTCGGTGCCGTATACGGTGCGCGACACGCGCCGTACGTGACCGTCCGCGCGGAAGCCCGCCTGGACGCGGATCACCCACTTGCCGGGCGCGACCTCGCGCTTGGAGCCGAGTTTTGACCTTGAGTTCTCATTGGTTGCCATATAATGGTCCTGCCTTTCCCTTTTTGCCGGAGGGCATATGCCCCGTGCGGATCCGCCAAGATTGCCGCACGGGGTTTCTTTTTGTCTGGAGCTGTCAAAGATTCTTTGACAGCTGGGTGCCCGCTTTGGTTTTTCCGGAAAATCCTAAAAAACCCTGCCGTGCCTAGGCCTCAAAGAGCGTCCCGTCTTCAGATCGCTTGAGCAGCTCGACAAAGCCTATCTCCTTCAAGACGTGCTTAATCGCGTATGCCTTCACGTATCTCGTGAGCAGCGTTGTGAGATCGCGAATGAACGACGAGAACTCTGCAGGCGTGAGGTAGCGCTCGAGCATCCACACCATCTTTATGTAGTTGACGCTTTTCCTGCCGCCGACCCGGGCGCAATAGAGCCGCTCGTCGTGGGCGCAGACGTTTCGGAACTTAACGAGCGTCTCGATCGACACTATCGCCTTCTTCTCGTCGAAGTATCCCAGGCGCTTCGATCCGGTTCTGCCGGTCGAGGCGACAATCATCTTGCACACGCCCCTCTGCTCCGCCGGTTTCATGAGGTTGAAGAAGTGCTCGATGTTGCCGAATGTCAAGTCGTTAACGAGCACCCAGAGCGGGACGGACCCGTAGGTATCCCGATAGTGGCTCACGAAACCCGAATCGCTCTTCTCCGCCCGTCTCCCGAGTATCCCCGTGAGCCCCGAGACCTCCTTCGCATATTCCGTTCCGTCCGATGTCGGTACGAATTCCTGTTCGCTGCAGAAACTTGACTGAAGGAGGTAGTCGTTCGGGGACCTGTGCGCTTCGGAAAACGTATAGGCGACGGCGGTCTTAACCTTCGCCTCGGCGAGAATGAGATACCTGAACGTCAGCGACCTCAGCTCGCGGTCGAACGTATAGAGAGCGCAGAGGTCTGAAAACTTGGAACCCTCGACATAGCGGTCCTCTCCCGCTTGGGCGGTTCGCTCGGCGTCGATGAAGGGGTCCTTGTATCCATTGACGATGGAGTAGTAGCCCTCGCGCATAAGAACCTCGGGGGTCTTCTCGTCGACTTTCATCCCTCGCGCGTGGAGCAGGTCTACCTGCTCCTGAATGGTCAGAAATGGTTTTGCTCCCATTTGTGCTCCTAAATGAAGAAAGGCGGCCGTCCTGATGGACAGCCGCCTTTCCGCAGGACGCGGGTCCCGTAGGATCCCCGCGTCAATACCGCTGTCCTATACTTTAACGATTTGTCGGCCCCGGGTCAATCGTTGCTAGATAATTCCGTCCGGTCCGGGGTCACGGATGGTCCCTACGCGGACCTTACTTGATCCGCTTCCAGCCCTTCGATTTCAGGCGCTGCAGCCTGATTTTGGGACAGCTCGGCCTGGTCGCGTGCCGTCTCCAGGATCTTCGAGCGCCTCTTCTCGGTGCTCTGCCGGTAGCAGGAGAGCAGCTCGCCCTCCGCTCCCGCCGGCGCCGTCGGCCTGTCCTCGGGATGCTCCTCGTACCATCCGAGGAGGTCGTTGGGGTCGGTGTTGAAAACTTCGCAGAGCGCACCTACGAGCTCTGCGTTTGGATAGCTCTCCTCGCGCTCCCAGGACTGAATGGTCCGGAATGACTTGCCGACTTTTTGTGCAAGCTCCTTTTGGTTAAGCCCCAGGGCTTCTCGGCGCTCTCTTAGACGAAGGTTCATCCTCGCTCCTTTCTTTAGGTTTTTTAGTGAATAGTAAACAAAAAAATGTCTTTACGCAAAAAAATGTCGCTTATTCGATTGACAGGAACAGAAAACTGTTCATAATGAGGTTCGATATGAGAAAGCCATTGGGGGCCGCCTCCCCCGCGGCGCAGCTTCTTTCCGCGGGCTCGGGGTGCCACAATGGGCTTTGAGTATCGGCCCGTGCGGTAGCCCTTACCGCACCTGCGGGGAGGAGGCTTCCCATGCCCCATGTTACCTCCATCGGCCTGGACGTCCACGCGCGATCGGTCGCCGCCGCGGCGTTCAACCCCTTCACCGGCGAGGTGGTGCGCCGCAGCTTCGGCACCGACGCCTCCGAGATCGCGGAGTGGGCCCTCGGCTTCGAGGACCCGAGGGCGTGCTACGAGAGCGGCCCCACCGGCTTCCACATGGCGCGCGAGCTGCGCGCGCTCGGC
>CABUMU010000084.1 GCA_902492855.1 uncultured Collinsella sp.
CGATCTCATCAAGCACGCGGTCGACAGCCTCCAGCTGCGGTTCATAGTCCTCGTCAGACGCATCTACGACTTTGAGAATTAGATCGGCACCCAAAACCTCGGACAGCGTCGATTTAAAGGCATCGATAAGACCATGCGGCAGCTTTTGAATAAAGCCGACGGTATCGGTAATCGTCATTCCGCGACCGCCGGGCAGGCGATACGAACGCGTCGTCGGGTCGAGCGTAGCAAACAGCTTGTCCTGCGAAAGTACCGTAGAGCCGGTAAGACGATTGAGCAACGTCGATTTACCGGCATTGGTATAACCGGCTAACGCGACGCGAAACGCCGGTGACTCAATGCGGCTCTTGGATTGAACATCGCGACGCTGTTCAACCTGCTTGAGCTCACGACGAAGCGCAGCGATCTTATTACGAATAAGGCGACGGTCGACCTCGAGCTGACTTTCGCCCTGACCAAAGCGCGAGCCGATGCCGCCGCGCGTCTGTTCCTTGGCGAGATGACTCCACATGCCACGCAGACGAGGCAACAAATATTGAAGCTGTGCCAGCTGTACCTGTAGGCGTCCCTCACGCGTCTGAGCATGAAGGCCAAAGATATCCAAGATCAGTGCCGTACGATCGATAATCTTTACCGGCTCGCCCACGGCTTTCTCCAAATAGGATTGCTGCGAGGGCGTCAGGTCGTCGTCAAAAATAACGACATCGGCATCCATGCGATGTACCAGGCCGCACAGCTCTTCAACCTTACCGGAACCGATAAACGATTTAGGATACGGCTTAACCAGACGCTGTGACAAACGCGCCACGCACTGGGCGCCAGCCGTATGGGCCAGGCGCTCAAGCTCGTCAAGCGAACGATCGAGCGGCCAGGCGTTATCGCGCCACTCAACTCCGACAAGAACGGCACGTTCGGGCTCAGGCGCCGTGGGAACGAGGGGAAACCGAGCCATTAGGCCGCCTCGATACGGTGAAGGATATCCTCAACGACCCCATCGATCGTAAACTCGTCCATATCGAACCACACGATGCGGTCATCGCGTTTAAACCACGAAAGCTGACGCTTGGCATAGCGACGCGAACGCATCTTGATGAGTTCGCGAGCCTCATCCATGCTTATCACGCCATTGAAAGCATCGACGATCTCTTTATAGCCAATTGCCTGCATCGACGTTAGGGCATCTCCCAGCCCCTGGTCCATAAGACCGCGGACCTCATCAACAAGACCCTGTTCAAACATCAGATCGACACGCAGGTTAATGCGCTCGTAGAGCACCTCGCGATTACGCGTCAGACCAAACCATAGAGCATGATAATGCTCACGCGGAACACTAAACTGACTTTTTTGCTGTGCATAGGAGATACCATCATCATGCATCTCGAGCGCACGAATCACACGGCGCACGTTATGGGGATGAATAACAGCAGCCGATTCTGGGTCGCGCTCGGCAAGCAGGGCATGCAGTTCTTCCTCGCCAATACGCTCGGCAAGCTCCTGATAGCCCGCACGGCGATCGTCCTCAAGTTCACCCGAGGGAAAGTCCATCTCATCGAGGGCGGCCTTGAGATATAGCCCCGTACCTCCGCAAAAAACCGGCAGACAACCCGAACCAATGAGACGCTCAACATGCGCGCGAGCGTCAGCCTGATAAAGCGCAGCAGAATATGCCACACCCGGCTCTACGATGTCGACGAGACGCAGCGGCGCCGTACACTCATCGGGCGCCATCTTTGCGGTACCGATGTCCATGCCGCGATAGATTTGCATCGCATCGCACGACAGCACTTCGGACGAAAGACGAGCTGCCAAACGGTCGGCGACATCACTCTTACCAACCGCCGTCGGACCGACGATCGCAACGGCGGAAAGACCTGCCCTGGGAGAAACCATTAGCGCGGCTCGCCCACAACGGAGCCGGACAAATACCAGGTCTTGGCAACGTCAACGTCAACATCAACGATCTTGCCAACAAGCTGATCGATGCTGTAACCCTCGGGGATAGGCGCATGAACGGTCTGATTCTTGGGACTCTTGCCCAGCAGGACCGCATCGTTCTTCTTGCTCGTGCCCTCAATGAGCGCCGGCACCACAGCATGAAGCTCACCCTGGTTATACTCGTGTGCCGTGGTCTCGATAACCTTAACCAGGCGGTTGAAACGCTCGAGAATAACCTCATGCGGCGTAGGATCGTCAATCTCGGCGGCAGGGGTACCGGCGCGCTTGGAATAGATGAAGGTATAGGCCTGAGCATAACGGACCGTCTCGGCAAGTGAGAGCGTCTGCTCAAAGTCTTCTTCAGTCTCGCCCGGGAAGCCAACGATAATGTCGGTCGAGAGCGCGATATCGGGCATGCGGTTGCGAATGCGATCGACCAGGCCCAGATAGTCCTCGCGTGTATAACGGCGATTCATCTCTTTGAGGATCCGTGTCGAACCTGACTGGACGGCCAAGTGCAGCTGCGGCATAACGGCAGGCGTCTCGGCCATGGCGTCGATGGTCTCGGGCAATAGATCCTTGGGATGCGAAGACGTGAAGAAGATGCGCTCCACACCCGTATCGCCCACGGCACGTAGCAGATCGGCAAAACGCGGCTTGCCAAACAGATCGCGACCATATGAGTTAACGTTTTGGCCCAGCAGTGTAATCTCACGCACGCCCTGGCGCACCAAACCGGTCACCTCGTCGACAATCTCCTCGAAGGGGCGGCTCTTTTCGCGACCGCGCACGTACGGCACGATGCAATAGGTGCAGAAATTATTGCAGCCCGTCATGATGGGCACCCAGGCGTGATACTGGGTCTCGCGATGCCACGGCATGCTCATGGCATCCGTATCCTCATGCTCATTGGTGCGGATATGACGCTTGCCGTCAAGGAACGCCTCGGCAATGAGCTCGGCCACATGTGCGATAGAATGCGTGCCAAAGATGACATTGACGTTATCGACGTTGGTGAGAAGGCCCTCGCCATCACGCTGCGCGATGCAGCCGCCCACGGCAACCACACGCTTGCCCGAAGGCGAAGGCGGCAGGCTTTTGCAGGAATTGCACTGACCGTACAGGCGAGTATCGGCGGCCTCACGCACACAGCATGTCATGAAGACAACGATATCGGCATGCTCGGGATCGAGCGCCATGAGGCAACCATACGAATCGAGCAGACCGCTCACACGCTCGGAGTCGTGCTGATTCATCTGGCAGCCAAAGGTGCGGATAAAGTAGGTTTTACCGGCAAGAATATCGCGTACGGAACGCTGGTCCATGTGCATAAGTCCTAACGATGGAAGGGAGGCGAATCGAGGCAAGCAGAAGCTATGCCACAGGCTTAACATCATCCATGACGACGTTATCCAAAGCAGCTCGATTGATCTGGTGAACGTAGATAGAAAGGCGGATGGCCGTGCGCGACTCCCCGTTAATGAGGATATCGGAGAACACGGGCGCGCAGGAAATATCAAAACCGGTTGGAATCAAAAAACCGCGCGCGATAGCCACGGCCTTAATGGCCTGGTTGACAGCACCGGCACCGACACACTGGATGTTGACGGGTACACCATCCTTGACCATGCCGGCGATGGCGCCGGCAACGGACGCGGGCGATGATTTGCTTGATACCTTCAGGCAATCCATGAAGAAACTCCTGCGTTTAAAAGTACGTTTTAACTGCAATAACTTTATCGTACCGAGTGGACTCGGTAAAGGCACTATTCCTCTTTGGCAAGATCGAAGGTCACGGTGATTCGATCACGCGAAACGCGAATCTTTGGGTCGCCGCAAAGGTTGAGATAGTACCGGGCGGCAAGGTCATTAAAGTCGCGCTCCACAGCACGCGAAAACTGTGCCATGTCATCCTTGGCAATACGTAGCCCGCGACGATCCTTCGCGAGATCGACAGGAGCCGGCGCATGCGAAGACGAATCACGCTCGCGCAGCAGACGCGCGGTCACACCGCGAACGGGCTTAATCTGCCCTGCCAAAATGCGATGAGCCGTGCGCTCGGACATCTCAAGACCCAAACCCGAACAGATGCGGATAAAGTCCTCGGCATCGGAGGCAAGGCCTAAACGGTCGACAACCGGAAGCTCGCTCTCGTCGTCAATGAACAGGAGACGAGACGTATCGAGCCGACTTGTCGCCTGAGCATAAAGGGTCGCGGCAATCTCAGACGGAGAACCAAGATAGACATCGCAACCACGCAGCTCCTCGAGCGCAAACTCACAGGCAGCGCGAATAATATTATGCGGGCCGCGAGCACAGACATAACGTCCGTCCTCATCCTTGACGGCCTGGGGCCAGCTGGACTGATCGGCACGCTCGCTGAGGCGGTCGGCTGCAACGCTCACCTTAAAGGCTGAACCAAGATCGACGCCGGACGTGACCACACGGGCCTCGTCGGTGTTCTGCTTGATCGAAAACAATGCCATGCCACGACCGTGAACTCCCCAACGGTCCATCTTCATGCTCTCGAGCTTTGAGGTAACGCGAGCATCGAAGATTCGCTCTTGCATATCCTGCGGAACGCCCGAACCGTTATCCAGAAAGACAAGCGTGCGGACGCCATCTTCCTTGGTCGTGGCGAGATAGACCTTGTCGGCGCCGGCATCGCGAGCATTACGGAGCATTTCGATGACGATATCCTCGACATGCTGAATGTCGTGTTTTGCCTGGCGCCGCTCGGCCTCCGAAACGCGGAGGCGGACATACCCCTCGCCAAGGTTCTCCTCGACGCGAAGGTTGCCCTCCCCCGACATCGACGCGATAAATGAGATGAGCTCGTTCGCGTCGCTCATGTTATTTAGCGATATCGACAGCGCGGCTCTCGCGAATCACGACGACGCGCACCTGACCGGGATACTCCATCTCTTCCTCGATCTGATGGGCGATATCGTGAGCCAGGACCGTGGACTGGGCATCGGAGATCTTGTCCGGCTGAACCATGACGTGGACCTCGCGACCAGCCTGCATGGCATAGGTACGCTCGACGCCTTCATGGGAGTTGGCAATCTCCTCGAGCTTCTCAAGACGCTTGATGTAGTTCTCGGCAGACTCGCGACGGGCACCGGGGCGAGAGGCGGAGACGGCATCGGCGGCCTGTACCAGGACATCGAGCACCGTGCTGGGGTCGACATCGGCATGGTGAGCCTCGATAGCGTGAACGATAACGGGCTTCTCGCCATAACGGCGGGCAAGCTCGGCGCCGATGACGGCATGCGGGCCCTCGACGTCATGGTCGATTGCCTTGCCCAGGTCGTGCAGCAGGCCGGCGCGCTTAGCGGTCACAACGTCCAGGCCAAGCTCGGAAGCCATCACGCCGCACAGGTCAGAGACCTCGAGGGAGTGCTGAAGCACGTTCTGACCAAACGAGGTACGGTCGCGCAGGGCACCAAGGGTCTTGACGATCTCGGGGTGCAGGTCGTGAATGCCGGTATCGAAGGCAGCCTGCTCGCCAGCCTCGCGCACGCGCTGCTGAACCAGGTCGGCAGCCTTGTGATACATCTCCTCGATGCGGGCGGGGTGAATGCGGCCGTCGGCGATGAGGTTCTCGAGGGCAACACGGGCGGTCTCACGACGGACCGGGTCGAAGCTCGAAAGAACGACGGTCTCGGGCGTGTCGTCGATCACGAGGTTGACGCCGGAAACCTGCTCGAAGGTCCGGATGTTGCGACCCTCGCGACCGATAATACGGCCCTTGAGGTCATCAGAGGGGATGTGCACGGAGGTAACGGTGACCTCGGCTGTGTGGTCGGCAGCGCAGCGCTGAATCGCCAAGGACAGAATCTCCTGGGCGGTCTTGTGGCACTCGGCGCGAACCTGCTGCTCGGACTCGCGAATGATCGTGGCAGCCTCGTGGGTGACCTCGCCGCGAACCTTATCGAGGAGCTCCTTGTGTGCGTCCTCGCGGGTCAGGTCGGCGATACGCTCGAGCTCGGAGGTCTGCTTGGCGCAGAGCTCCTCGAGCTCGCGGGAGCGCTTCTCGACCTGACCGGCCTGGCTGGACAGCTGATGTTCGCGCTTGTCGAGAGCGTCGTTGCGGCGATCGAGGGACTCCTCGCGCTGCATCACACGGTTCTCGAGCGTACGAATCTCGCTCTTACGCTGCTTGTCCTCGGCCTCGGCGGCCTGCTTGTTCTTGATGATCTCCTCTTTAGCCTCGAGCAGAGCCTCTTTTTTGAGGGTCTCGGCCTGACGCTTAGCATCACCGATCAGGGACTCAGCCTGTGCGTGTGCCGACTGGATCTTTTCGTCGGCCTCGTGAAGACTACCCTGCTTGGCGGTGCGCATGTAGGCAATGGCGGCGATGGCACCCAAAACGATGCCAACGAGCGCTGCGATGATAGGCATGCTCACTCCTTTTTATGGATTCGTTACACAACAAAGCGAACCGTCCTTACGAACGGCTCGCGACATTTGAGTAATATGGGCGCAGCTTATGCGGGTCGGATACAGATAAACATATAAACAAACTCATCACAGATGAGCACATATCACAAAGCAAATGACAGTGTTTATCGTACGTTGAACCACAACAACTGTCAAATAAATGGCCCCGGCACGGCGGCTAAAACGCGGTGAACGGCAGGGCCACAAAACGCATACGCCTAAACCGCACATTCCTCGCGTTCGGCATCGAGACGTGCCTTAACGGCATCGGCGGCGATGTGATACGAGAAGCCCTTGCCCATCAAAAACCGAACCAGTTTTTCGAATCCACGCGTCTCTGGAACACGCCGCTTGGCGAGCAGGGCTGACGCACGCGCCAAATCGTCTTCGACGGCAAAATAATCCTCGGGATAACCGGGAATGTCATCGAGCACGACATGACGGCGCTTGAGCTCGGTCTCGATTTTGCGCTGTCCCCAACCGCGCCGCTTGCGCTCCTCGATAAAGTACGAGCAAAAGCGGTTCTCGTCTAAAAAGTGATACTCGGTGGCGCGCTCGACGGCGAAATCGATCGCGGGCTGGTGAAAGCCGTAGCGAGCCAGCTTGTCACGGACCTCACCCGTCGCATGGTCGCGGCGCGATAGCATCTCGGTCACCATGGTAAGTGCACATTTACGCTCGATGAGCTGCACCGCCTCACGAAAGTTGTCCCAATCACAGGGAAGATCGGGGCGGTTTTTGACATACAGCCGCGCGACCCGTACGGGAATCCAAATGGACCGCTCAAAACCGCCCTCAAGCTCACAATCGATATGTGCGCAAGGCTTTTTGGACGCATACCCGCTCGAGAACGAGGAAGCCGCCTTCTTATCGGGAAAGACGGCCGTGGCCTCGGTCACCGTATACGACATGAGCGTAACCGCTACTCGTCGTCATCATCGAGCATGGCGGAACCATCGATGGCGTAAAGCTCGTCAAACTCCTCAGGCGCAGGCTGATCGGTCAGCTCGACCTCGGAAGGAGCATCGTCATCAAACTCAAGCCCGCAGGCAAGGCGGACCTTATGCTCAATCTCGTCAGCGCAATCGGGGTGTTCGCGCAGGAACGCCTTGGCGGCCTCGCGACCGTTGCCGAGCTTGTCCTCGCCATAGGCAAACCAGGAGCCCATCTTCTTGCAGATGCCGCACTCGACAGCCATGTCCAGAATCGAGCCCTCCTTAGAGATGCCCGTACCGTACATGATGTCGAACTCAGCAGAACGGAACGGAGCTGCCACCTTGTTCTTAACGACCTTGGCGCGCACGCGGTTACCGATAACCTCGTCCTTAAGCTTAATGCTGTCGATGCGGCGAATGTCGATACGCACCGAAGAGAAGAACTTAAGGGCGCGGCCGCCCGTCGTGGTCTCGGGGTTGCCGAACATGACGCCGATCTTCTCACGCAGCTGGTTAATGAAGATGCACGTCGTGTTGGACTTGGACAGCGAGCCGGCGAGCTTGCGGAGCGCCTGGCTCATCAGGCGAGCCTGAAGACCGACCGTAGTGTCGCCGATTTCTCCCTCGATCTCGGCACGCGGGGTCAGCGCAGCGACGGAGTCAACGACGATGGCATCGATGGCGCCGGAACGCACGAGCATGTCAACGATCTCGAGCGCCTGCTCACCCGTATCGGGCTGGGAAATGAGCACCTCGTCGATATCCACGCCGATGCGCGCGGCATACGTGGGATCGAGCGCGTGCTCGGCATCGATAAATGCCACAACGCCGCCCATAGCCTGGGCCTCGGCCAAGATCTCGAGCGAAAGCGTCGTCTTACCGGAGGACTCAGGACCGTAAATCTCGACGATACGGCCGCGCGGCACACCGCCGATACCCAGAGCGGCATCGAGGGCCAGGGCGCCCGTGGGAATGGCCTCGACCTCGAGCTCGGGGCCACCGTCGCCGTACCTCATGATGGAACCCTGGCCGAATTTCTTCTCGATCTCGGCCTTGGTGGTGGCGATCATCTCATCGCGCTCTTTACCCGTCGTGCGAGCATGAACGGTACGTACGGGACCTGAATTCTTGGCCATGAATAGCCCTCCTCTTAACAACCTGCATCGATAATAAACGAACGGCTGTTCGTGGTCAACCGTTCAGATAAATCATATGCAGCCGACCTTTCCAAAACCCAACCAAACGCCGACCAAACACTGACCAAATGCTTGACCACAAAGGACCAAAAATGAACAAGGCAGGCAAAAATACGTCTACAACCAGTACAAACGCCAAATTAGCCTAAGGTCCATATCTCCACAATTAAGGGGCCCGGAGGCCCCTTAAAACACGTCTATTCCATAGAATCGAGCACGCAGACAATGCGACCCAATGCGTCCGTGACCGCATGGGCACGAACACACGAAC
>CABUMU010000085.1 GCA_902492855.1 uncultured Collinsella sp.
TAGTGCCTGACCTTTTTTGTTTTTAATCACCATGATTATTTTGCTTAAAGCAACAACATTCCCGCTCGATGTAATCACAGAATCAAAACGTGTACATCAGCCACCAAAATCGACATGTTTGGAGGCTGATGTGCACGAATGCGAAATCCCCCGCCGCCTAAAAGCACCTTCCACATGTCTGGACTCTCTATGGCTGCGCTGGATAGACATCGCCGGAACGGGTATAGTATCGAAAGTTTTGTCGTTAACCAGCGGGGGAGTCCTGTGGGCATCAAAAAGAAGATCAAAAAGGAGCTTATCGGCACTTCCGATTACCCGTCGAATAAGATCTTTACGATCTCCAATTTCATCACCTTTACGCGCCTGATCCTCACCCTGGTATTTCTGTACCTGTTTGTGACGGATAACAACCGCGTCATCGCCATCGTTATCTACGCCGTTGCCGCCTCCACCGACTGGATGGACGGTCAGATCGCCCGCATGACTAAGACGGTCTCGTGGCTCGGCAAGGTCATGGATCCCATTTGTGACCGTGCGCTGCTGTTCACCGGCGTGCTGGGACTGGTGGTTCGCGGAGAGCTGCCCATCTGGGTCTGCGTGCTCATTATTGGCCGCGACATCTATCTGGGCATCGGCACGCTTATCGTGCGCCATTATCACCGTCGCCCCATCGATTTCGTCTTCCCCGGAAAGATTGCCACAGCGCTGCTCATGACCGGCTTCTCGCTCATGCTACTCGGGTTCCCCGTTATTGACGGCCTGCATCTTTTGCCTTCAGCCCTTACGGCCTTCCCAGGCCTCAACGGAAGCTCGGTGCCCCTCGGCATCTTCTTTGTGTACGGCGGCGTGATCTTCTCCATGCTCACGGCTGTCATCTACTCCATTAAGGGCGGAGCGGCCATTAAACAGGCTCTCATGCATCCCGAAGACGAGGACATCGACTTTCTGAACCCTGAAATCGAAGACTGATTCGTTGGGGTATGATTACGTACGGTTCATTATTTGCGGCACGTCCGCGATAAGTTAGGGGTTGTCATGGACAACATGGTTAACAATATGCCTCAGAATGATAAGACTGCTGACGCTACCTGCGTATTCCGCGTGCCTTCAAGCGACGTCACCGTTCCCGACCTCATGGCCAACGTGCGCATCACCGCCCCCGTTCTGTCCATCGTCAAGGGTCCGCAGACTGGTGCCGCTTTTGAGCTCGAGGACGACGTGACCACCATCGGCCGCGATCCTGCAAACGGCATCTTCCTCAATGACATGACCGTTTCGCGCAGCCACGCGCGCATTATTCGCGAGGGCCTCGGCGCTCGCATCGAGGACTTGGGCTCGCTCAATGGCACCTGGGTCGACGGTGCCATCGTCAATGCAGCCCCGCTGCACGACGGTTCTTCCGTCCAGATCGGTACGTTTACGCTCATCTACCACGAGAGCACGCCGGAGCGCATCGAAACCGGTGAGTAGGGCATGGCCGAACGCAACTATCTGAGTATCGGCCAAGTCGTCAACCTACTTCGAGGCGCATACCCCGATCTTTCGAACTCAAAAATTAGATTTCTAGAGGATGAGGGGCTCATTACCCCTCATCGTACGCCTAAGGGATACCGTCAGTACTCCAAAGAGGACGTTGATCGCCTGGAGGTCATCCTGCACTTGCAGAAGACCCGCTACATGCCGCTCAACGTGATTAAGCAGCGCTTGGAAAACGCCACGGACCTGTCAACGCTCGCCTACGAGGTGGGCTTGCTGTCCGATGTTCCGCTCAAGACGGAGCCCAAGGAGACTAAGCAAAAGCTGCATCCCATCGAGACCATTCCCGATATGCTGGGCGTCGAGATTTCGTTTATCCGCTCGCTCGCCGAAAACGACCTCATTCGCATCATCAAAAGCCCGCAGAACCGCGAGCTCGTCGATGGTCGCGATTTTCCGATCATCCGTTACTGCTCCGAGCTGTCGCGCTTCCATATCGAGCCACGCAACCTGCGTCAGTACGTGTCTTCCGCTAACCGCGAGTCCTCGATGTTTGAGCAGGTGCTCGTGAGCATGCTCGGAATGGATACCTCCGATGACGAGCGCGACGCCAAGCTCGAGCGTGCGTTTAAGAAGCTTCACGACCTGACGGAGGGCGTGCACACTGCGCTGCTCAAGAACCGCGTTTTTGAGTCGCTCAACGCCGTGGTCGAGGACGCCGACATCGATGCACTCGATGAGGAAATCACGCGTTCCGAGTCCACCAAGGCCAAAAACGAAGAGCCAGCCGCGCCGGTTTCGCACGAGGATTCTCTCGTAAAGCCGCTCAAAGTCGTCGCCCCTTCGCAATCCGGCGCCGCCACCGCGGGCAAATAAACGCTGCTGAAATTTCGGCAACCCATTGAAAGGTCATGCAATGTACGACTTCGAATCTCAAATCGTCGACATCCCCGACTATCCCGAGCCCGGAGTCATCTTTAAAGACATCACGCCGCTCTTTGGCAATCCCGAGGCGCTCAAAGCCATGACCGATGCCCTCGCCGAGCACTTTGCCGGCATGGGAATCACCAAGGTCGTGGGTCCCGAGGCTCGCGGCTTTATGGTTGGCGTACCGGTGGCTGTAGCCCTTGGCGCCGGCTTTGTTCCCGCACGTAAACCTGGCAAGCTACCGCGCGAGACCGTAAGTCAGAGCTACGAGCTCGAGTACGGCACCGATTCAATTGAAATCCATGCCGACGCTATCAGCTCTAAAGATACCGTGTTGATTCTGGACGACTTGGTCGCGACGGGCGGAACCGTCGAGGCAACAGGTAAACTGGTGCGAGATATGGGCGCAAAGCTTGTCGGTTACGGTTGTATCCTTGAGCTTGCGCTTCTCAACCCGCGCGAGAAGCTCACACCGTCTAATGACGATGTGGAGCTCTTTAGCCTGGTGACGGTGGACTAGCCGTTACCCTTAGTTACTGGAAAGGAAGCTACATGCGCACAGCAAACACGCACAAAAACATGGCACGCTGCGCTGCTACGGCAACCCTCGCTTGTGTTTTGGGCTTGGGCCTCGCGGCTCCTGCCTACGCCGATACCGCATCCGACCTTGCCTGCGCTCGTACGAAGCTCGAGCAGATCGGTACCCAAACTCAGCAGATTTACGATGAGCTCGCCACGCAGACACAGGCGCTCGATCAGACTGCCGGCGAGATCACGCAAAAGCAGCAGGAGATCGCCGATGGTCAGGCTAAGCTCTCGACCTATGTCGCCGGCGAGTATAAGACCGGCGGCCTGAGCTTGCTTCAGGTTCTGACGGGTGTCGATGACCTGAGCGATATGCTCAACCGTCTGTTCTACTACGGCAAAGTTTCCGATAAGCAAGCTCAGACCATTCAAGAGGTCAAGGAGCTTAAGCAGCAGCTCACCAATAAGCAGTCCGAGCAGGAAAAGAACGTCGCCGCCACGCAAAAGAAGGTCGACGAGCTTAACGCCCAGCAGGCTGAAGCCCAGAACGTCGTAAACTCCCTAGATTCGCAGCTGCAGGCCGAGCTTGCCTCCGAGGCCGAGGCCAACGCCGCGCTGCAGGCCGGCATCAACGCCAGCACCGCCGAGAAGGCCACGGTGAGCAACGAGACTGCCGGTACGACCGAGAACACCAACAACGGTGGCCAGACCAGCAATAACAACAACCAGGGCGGCAACACTCCGGCTCCTACGCCGGCACCTGCTCCGACGCCGCAGCCCTCCACGCCTGCTCCGGCTCCGACGCCTTCTGCTCCGAGCCAGTCCGTCGATGGCGGTTCTATTGTCTCGCGTGCATACAGCAAGCTTGGTTGCGCCTATTCCTGGGGCGGAATTGGCCCGAACAGCTTCGACTGCTCTGGTTTTGTAAGCTATTGCCTTACTGGTCGCTATTGCCGCCTGGGCACCACGGGCACCTTTATGGGCTGGACGCGTGTGTCCGATCCGCAGCCCGGTGACGTTGTAGTCAACTCGTACCACACCGGCATTTACATCGGTGGTGGTCAGATGATTCATGCGTCCGACTACAACACGGGTGTTATCATCAGCTCCGTTGCCGCCGGCATGAACAACAACTACATTTTCGTGCGCTACTAAGTATTCAGATAAAGCAAACGGATATGGACCTCGTGGCTTTGAGTCATGGGGTCCATTCTTTTGCCTTTCGTGCAGTCCGCTATCTAGTTTTGAATACTAGATAGCGGCCCAATCGGTCTGCAAGATGGCTATAATTGAATGGGAACGATTAGAAAGGACCCTCTATGAGCTGGGCACTTATCTCCGATTCAAGCTGCAACCTTCGCGATTGGCAACCGACCGCGCCCCATACCATCTTTGCATTTGCGCCCCTCAAAATTCGAGTGGGGGAGCGTGAATTCGTCGATGACCTTTCGCTCGATGTTCATGAGCTCAACTGCGCTGTTCAGGCGGAGACGAACGCTTCTTCGAGCGCTTGTCCCAGCGTAGGGGAGTGGGCCAAGCTCTTCAAATTGGCAGACAAGACCATCTGCATGCCGATCTCTGAGGGCGTGTCGGGCAGCTACAACGCGGCAGCCACGGCTCGCGATATGGTTCTTGCCGAGGAGCCCGACCGACAGATTCATCTAGTCAATTCACGCGCAGCTGGCGGCAAAATGGACCTCATTTTCTTGCTGTTCGACCGCTATCTTGCAAGCAATCCGGATGTCTCATTCGAGGAAGCTTGCGCATACTTCGATAGCCTTGAGCAGAACAGCAAAATCCTCTTCAGCTTGTGCAATTACGAAAACCTCGCCAAAGCCGGACGTATCCCTAAGGCAGCCGGCGTTATTGCCAACAAGCTCAATATCCGCATTTTGGGCACGGCGAGCGAGGCCGGTAAAATCGAACTCGTCGGGCACACGCGTGGCGAAAAGAAGATGCTCAACAAGATCATCGATACCATGGAAGCCGAGGGTTTTGCCGGCGGCGAGGTCGTCATCGATCACGTTGAGAACGAAGCTGGAGCCCAGGCGCTTACTGACCGCATAGTCGAGCATTGGCCCGGCTCCAAAACCATCATCATGCCCTGTAACGGGCTAGATTCATACTATGCCGAAATGCATGGGCTCATTATCGGCTACGGCATGGGCGTGGCTTCGGGCAAATAAAGTCCAATCAAGCAAAAATACGGGCGGTACAAAGCGACAGATGGCTCTTTGTACCGCCCGTTTTATACGTCGGCTAGCTATTAAACCCGTTGAACTTGAGATAGCTCATCAAGTAAGCCTTCGAAACGAAGGACGATACCGCGCTACGCACAAGCAGCGACTCACGCGTTACCTGATGCGCCGTATCGGGCACGGGAGTCTGCTCGACGGAAAACGCCGCACGAATCGATGCCTCGAGCTGATCGACTACATAATCAAAGGCCGTCGGGGCATCGTAGCTCAAACGCTGAATGTTAAAGAGTGCCTGCACAGCAGCAATAGGTAGCACCTGCTTAAAGATGCAGATAGCGATCAGGCGGGCAATCTGCTCGCGGCCATATTGCTTTTTGACCGGAGCAGGCACTAGGCCGACCTTTACGTAGTTATTGATCATCGATGGCGTAATGATAGGCTGCTCAACGCAAATGAACAGCGGCTCCATCCACAGCGCAACATACTCAATAACCTGGTCGCGGTAGAGCGTCACATTGGGCAACTGGTCATAGCGCGGCAGACTCAACGTATTGAGTTTGCACACGATATCGGACTGAATAAATGCATCGGGCAGCACAGTGGGCTGAATATCCTCAGGCTTAATGCTGACCGACGAATCAGACATCGGAATAACGTGTTTAACGTGGTTCATAAAGGTCCTCCGTTCATTTTCTATATTGTATTCTAGGTTATCTAGTTTTGCATACCATATAGCCTGCAAGAAAAATGGCGGGACAGTGCACTGATGCATCGTCCCGCCCTTTAGTTAATAGATAACAACCTTACATAAGATATATTATCGTACTTATCCGCGTAGGAAAGCGTATGCGCTGGTTGCCGCTATAGCACCGTCCGATACGGCGGTCACAACCTGGCGTAAACGCTTGGAACGAATATCGCCGGCTGCGAATAATCCGGGTGTGCGGGTGGCCATGGAATCATCGGTGACAATGCCGCCGTCGGGAGCCAGATCGACTAGGTGCTCAACGAGCTCGGTAAGTGGCTGCGTCCCCGTAAAGACAAAAATGCCAAACGAGCCAGGTTCAAAGGACTCAGCGTGCATTTCACCAGTCGCATTGTCCTTGAACGTAATTGTCGTGGGCATCGCTTCGCCAGAAAGCTCAACAATACTAGTTTGGTACCTAACTGAAATATTGTCCTTAGCGAGCACTTTATTCACAACGCCCTCGGGTGCACGGAACTGATCGCGACGCAGCACAATGGTCACGCTGCTGGCAATGTCGGACAGGAACAGCGCCTCCTCGCATGCCGAATTGCCGCCTCCGACAACAAAGACCTGCTTGCCACGGAAGAACATGCCGTCACACGTCGCGCAGTACGAAACGCCACGACCGCGATACGTGTCCTCGCCAACAAAACCCGCAGGACGCGGCGTGGCGCCCATGCACGCAATAACGCTCTTGGCTGCTGTATCGCCCATATCATGATGGATGGTAAATTGTGCCGCATCGGCATCGTAATCGACGCCTGTCACCATACTCCATTCAACCTGAGCCCCAAAGCCTTCAGCATGCTGTTGGAATCGCTCACCAAGTTCAACACCGCTCAGTAGCGGAATGCCAGGATAATTCTCGATCTCGTTGGACGTGGCGATCTGTCCGCCAGACATGCCCTGCTCAAGGACAGTCGTCGTCAGGTTGGCACGCGCCGCATAAATGGCGGCAGCATAGCCCGCGGGGCCGCCGCCCAGGACGATCACATCATAGATATGCGGGGCCGCCGCCGATAATCGCAACATCGATTGTCTGATCGGTAGTCATGAAGAGTCCTCTCGTCGAAACGTTGTCGTTCTTTGCGCTCATACCCAAATTTACGTGAACGTGACACTCATGCACTACAATGATAAATCCGTGTTACAACGTCGAAGGGGAGTTATCGATGGATCAGACGCAGACGAGCGACGATGCTCCCCTGCTCACGAACAGCGCTCCCCAATCGGAGCAAACCACGCTCTTGGCTCAGCAAAAACCCCTCGTGACCATCGTGCACGCCTCGGTCGGCTCGGGCCACAAGGCCGCCGCAAATGCGATTGCGCAGGCATTCGACCTCATCCGCGGCACCAATGGCATCCCCGAGGATGTTGAGATTGAAGTGCTCGATATCCTTGATTTTGGACGCATTAAATTCGACGGCAATAAGACCGCGGCTTCTTTTACGGGAGCCACGCGCCCCATTTACGACCTGACCTGGCGATATACGCTTACGGGGCATCTTCTCTGGGGTGGCGGCACGGCATGGTCGCGAATTATGTTCCCCGCCTTCAACGAATATATTCGTAGTCGAAGGCCCATAGCCGTGGTCGCAACGCACATCACGGCAGCCAATGTTGCCGTTGGCGCCCGCGTAATTACGGGTATCGATTATCCGGTCATCTGCGTACCGACCGACTACGAAGTCGAGGGCTGGTGGCCCCACAAGGACACCGATCTATTCTGTGTTGCCAACGAATTCATGGCTGAAACGCTGCGTCCGCGCAAGGTGCCCGAGGCAAAGATTCGCATTACCGGCATCCCTATTCGCGCCGGATTCGACACGAATTACGATCGCGAGGAAGAGCTAACCAAGTTCAACCTCCCCACCGACAAGACCGTCGTGCTGGTAATGGCCGGCGCCAGCTTGCCCCAGCCTTACGTCCGCTTTCGCGCGGCGATGGACCACACCCTCCCCTTCCTGCGCAGCTTCGAAGACATGCACTTTGTCTTTTTACCCGGCAAAGACGTGGAGTATGCCACCCGGCTGAAGACGCTCTTCGATGCCATGAAGCTCGAAAACGTCACGGTGTTGGACTATGTCGACGATATGGCGGCCCTCATGCACGGCTGCGACCTGGCAATCCTCAAATCGGGCGGACTCACGGTCACCGAGTGCCTCTGCGCGCATCTGCCGATGATCCTGCTGGGCAAGTCATATGGCCAGGAAAAGGCCAACACCACCATGCTCACCGGCATGGGCGCCAGCATGCACGTCACCACGGCACGAGAGCTCATCGTAACGTTGCGCCACCTGCACGACCATCCCGAATCACTCAAAGCCCTGCTCATCAACGGCGAAGTACTACGCCGCCCCCGCGCAGCCGAGGATATCGCCATTGCAACCATGGAGCTAACCGGCAAACCCCAAAAGCGCAAACGAGCCTTCTGCCGCTTCTACTGGGGCGGAAAACCCGCGCATATCCGCTAGCGTCTTAGCGTCCGCTGCTCGGCGGGAGCCGCCCATATATCATTCCATGCTCAAACATTCTCGCGGGGCGCTCGTATCCCTCTCGCCCGCTTCTCACACATATCATTCCATGCTCAAACATTCTCGCTTCGCTTCGCTCGCTGCGAAACTGCGCGTGGAACGATATGTGTGAGAAGCGGGCGAGCGGCTACTCGCTTGAAAACAACAATCAATCTTTCTGATAAGCAGATGCGGCAAAGGAACAGTCCCTTTGCCGCATCTGCTTACTGCAATTAGTTACTTTGGTTCGCCTTTGCAGCTTCAAATTTGGGGATCCGGCGCAGCTGGTAGTGCGTAAACGTAGTTGACCGGCCCGGCCC
>CABUMU010000086.1 GCA_902492855.1 uncultured Collinsella sp.
TCGGGAATCTGCGCGTCGGCTTTCTGCTCCTCCTCGGGCGCGGCCAGGAACTCAAAGACGCGCTCGGTGGCGGCTGCCATCGACTGCATCGTGTTGCTCACGTTGCCCAGTTGCTGCACGGGCTGCGTAAAGTTGCGAACGTACTGGATAAAGCTCTGGATGTCGCCGGGCGTGGCGTTGCCGGTCAGTGCGAGCTGTGCGCCCACCACGACAACGCCCACGTAGCCCATGTTACCCACCAGGCTCATAAGCGGCATCATCAGGCCCGACAGGAACTGCGAGCGCCAGCCACTAATAAAGAGGCGGTCGTTTTGACGGTCGAACTCTTCGATCGAGGCCTCGGCGCGGTCGAACACCTGAATGACGTTCTGGCCGGCAAAGTCCTCCTCGATAATGCCGTTGACGGCGCCCAGAACCTGCTGCTGCTCGCGGAAGTACGGCTGCGAGAAGTGAATCATTACGGTCAAGATAATCGCGGCGGCCGGCAGCGTGAGCACGGTGACGCCGGTAAGCGGCAGGCTGATCGAAAGCATCATGATGAGCACGCCGATAATCTGCGTGACCGACGTGATAAGCTGCGTCACGCTCTGGTTGAGCGACTGACCCAGCGTATCGACGTCGTTGGTGATGCGGCTGAGTACGTCTCCCTTGCTGTGGCCGTTGAAGTAACTCATCGGCACGACGGCAATCTTGGCGGCGATTTCCTTGCGCATGCGGTAGCAGATCTTTTGCGTGACGCCGGTCATGAGCCAGCCCTGGACCAGGCTGCAGACAGAGCTCGCCAGATACAGGCAGAGCAAAAAGCCGAGCGTCTTGGCGATCCAGTCAAAGTCAACGTCGCCGGTGCCGTTGACCTTGGCGACCAGGCCTTCGAACAGCTTGGTCGTAACCTGGCCGAGCACCTTGGGTCCCACAATGTTAAAGATGACCGAGCACACGGCAAAGGCGACGGCGGCAAACACGGCAATCTTGTGCTGGCCGATATAGCCGAGCAGCTGCCTCATGGTGCCCTTAAAGTCCTTGGCCTTTTCGCCACGACGCATGCCACCCATGCGGCCCATGGGACCACGCTGGCGGGTGGGCTTGGGAATCTGAGTCTTGGTCTCGTCTGCCATTAGCGCTCGCCTCCTTCCATGACGGCTGCAATTTCTTCTTGGGTAAGCCCCAGCTCCTCGGCGGAAAGCTGCGACTGTGCGATCTCCAGGTACGCCGGGCAGCTGCGCAGCAGCTCCTCGTGCGTGCCGGTGCCCACTACGTGGCCGTCGTCGAGCACGATGATCTGGTCGGCGTGCATGATGGTCGCGATGCGCTGGGCCACGACCACGAGTGCGGCGTCGGTAACGTTTTTGGCCAGCTCCTCGCGCAGGCGCGCGTCGGTCTTGTAGTCGAGGGCACTAAACGAGTCATCGAACACCACGACCTCGGGCTTTTTGGCCAATGCGCGGGCGATGGCCAGACGCTGGCGCTGACCACCCGAAACATTGGAGCCGCCCTGGCTGATGGGGGAGTCGTAACCGCCCTCACGCTCGGCGATAAAGTCCTCGGCCTGTGCGATGCGCGCGGCCTGGCGCATGTCATCATCGCTCACCATGTCGCCGGCAAACTTGAGGTTGCTCTCGACGGTGCCCGAGAACAGACGCCCCTGCTGCGGGATGTAACCAATGCGGCGGCGCAGCTCGGAAAGGGTCATGTCGCGCACGTCGATGCCGTCGAGCGAAATGCTGCCGCCCGTGACGTCGTACAGGCGCGGAATCAGCTGTACGAGCGTGGACTTGCCCGAGCCCGTGGAGCCAATGATGCCGAGCATCTGACCGGCATGCGTGGTGAAGTTCACGCCGCTGATGACATCGGCGCGGGCATCGGGGTACTGGAAGCTCACGTCGCGGAAGGTGAGCTCACCGCGCGGCGAGCTGGCCGCGGGCAGTTTGGGCGAGGCAGGGTCGTTGATGCTCGTGGGGCAGGTGATGACCTCATCTACGCGCTCGGCTGCGACCTCGGCACGGGGCAGGATGACCGAAACCATGGTGAGGATCATAAACGCCATGACGATCTGCATAGTGTAGGAGATGAACGCCATCATGTTGCCGACCTGCATCACGCCGTCGGACACGCCCTGCGCGCCAAACCAGACAATAAGCACGGTGATGCAGTTCATGACGAGCATCATGAGCGGCATCATGAAGCTCATGGCGCGGTTGGTGTAGAGCTGCGTGGTCATCAGGTCGAGCGAAGCCTTGTCAAAACGCTCGAGCTCATGCTCCTCACGGTTGAACGAGCGGATGGGCATAAGGCCGTCGAGCAGCTCGCGGGCGGTAAGGTTCACGCGGTCCACAAAGCTCTGCATCTTTTTGAACTTGGGCATGGTGAGGCCCATGAGCACGCCGACAACGGCCGAAACCGCGATGATGGCCACGGCGATGGTCCACTCCAGGCCGGTGTGGTTGGCCAGGACGCGCATGACGGCGACGATGCCCATGACGGGGGCCATCAGACACATGCGGATAAACAGAGTTGCGGCCATCTGGATTTGCTGAATGTCGTTGGTGCAGCGGGTGATGAGCGAGGCCTGGCTAAACTTGCCCACCTCGGCCGGCGAGAAGTGCATAACCTTGTTGAAGGTCTCGCGGCGCAGGTCGCGGGCGATGGAGCAGGCGGTGCGCGAAGCCACGGCACCGGTCAGGATGGTGGCGACGAGCGACACGAGGCACAGTCCAAACATCGTGGTCGCCATGCGGCTCAGGTAGGCGTTCTGCACGTCGGCGGGGTCGATGCCCTGTGCCTTGTACTCGTCCTGTACATAGCTCACGGCGCGCTGGGTGACGATGGAGCCCGACATGGAGCCCATTTTGTCCGCCATTTGGTTGGCGCCCTCGACGAGCTTGCTTTGGTCTACCAGACCGCCCTCGACACCCAGGCGCAGGCTCTTCATAGTGATCTTACCGCCGTCATCAATCTGCTTTTGCATGTTCTGCGCCGCCGCGGCCTTCTGCTGCATCTCGGCGAGCTGCTCGGGCGTCATCGCTGCCATTTGCTCGGGGGTGGGCATGGCCTGGGCAGCGTTGTCGTCTTTCTCGCTGGACGAGCCCATCATGTCGCCCATGGAGTTGGCGTCGATGCCCTGGTTGAGCGAAAGGACAACAGTCTCGGGCAGGCTCATAATGTCGGCAATCTTGCCTCCATCGGCACGCTCTTCCTCGGTGCCCTCGTACGTTCGAATGTCGTTTTTGTCAGCCTTGCTAAACACGGCCTCCACAGCCTTGGCGTCCTTGGCGCTCATAAAGAGTTCGAGGTCGTCGAGCGATTCGGCGCGGATGGTGTCGGGTACGGGCGACGCGATGCCGCCTTGCTGCACACCCACGTCGACGATGTCGCTCATATAGGTAGGCAGCGCCAGATCGGCGTTGCAGCTGATTACGATAAGTACGATAGCTGCGAACAGTGCCAGGATATGTTTTTTAAAGAGCTTGAGAATCCTCACTCGGCATCTCTCCTTTCTTGATTACGGTCGATAATTTCGTTGGCACGTCTAAGAAGGCGCACCATCTCTTGGGTATCTGTTTCGCCAAGCTGCTCGAGGAAGGCCGCGGTGCGGTCCTCGAATTCCCGACGTTTGATTTCGATAACCTGGAATCCTTTGTCGGTCACCGTGACGTGTACGCGACGACGGTCGGTCTTTGAGTGCTCGCGCTCGACCCAGCCCTTGGCCTCGAGGGCGCGCAGGATATTGGCGATGCGGGCGCTCGAGACCCAGGCGCGATCAGCGAGTTCGCTCGGAGTGAGCGAGCCGCCGGCGCGCATGAGGGCGCGCATGACGGCCATCTCGCCACCCAGAGCCTGGTCGGCAAAGCGCGAAACGCGCTGGTGCATGCTGCCAAACTCGGTAAAGAGCTGACGCCCAAGCTCATGGAAATCGGTATCTTCCACCGAAAACCCCTAACACTAGAAACTATTTTCGGTGGAAGATGATACCCCCATACGCGGGCCTCATACAGTAGGCAATATTAAGAGCTCATTAAGACTTAAAATCATTCAATTGCTAAAGCGTTTCAAAGAACTATCATGCCCGCGGTTAGGCGAGGGGTTGTCACCACCATGACGACTGGAACTCATATAATCGCCACGTGCGATGCTCCAACTTCCCGCAAGGAGACACCTTACATAAAGGGGGATGGAGTCATGGCATTTGACTTCACGGGCAAGACCGCGATTGTCACGGGCGGCACTCAGGGCATTGGCCTCGAGATCGCCAAGGGCATCGTCGCGGGCGGCGGACATGTCGCGCTCATCGCAAGGAACGCTGCTAAGGGCGAGGCCGCTGTGGCCGAGCTTGGCGAGGGCAACAAGTTCTATCAGCTCGATGTCGCCGATGCGCCCAAGGCGCGCGAGACCGTCGAGCAGATTTTTACGGACCTGCCGCAAACCAACATCCTAATCAACTGCGCCGGCGTCATCAGCACCAAGAAGTTCGACGAGATCGATGACACCGAGTGGCGCCGCACCATCGACATCAACCTCAATGGTACGTTTACCATGATGAATGCCGTGTACCCGCACTTTAAGGCGGCCCATGCCGGCACTATCGTCAACGTGAGCTCTGTTGCTGGCAAGATCGGCGGCGGCCTGCTCGGCACCGCGGCTTATGCGAGCTCCAAGGCCGGTGTTAACGGTCTAACCAAGGCAGTCGCCAAGGAAGGCGGCAAGTTTGGCGTTCGCTGCAACGCTGTATGCCCGTCGCTCACGCTTACCGATATGACCTCGATCCTCTCTGACGAGAACTCTCAGCGCATCATCAACGGTATTCCTCTGGGCCGCGCCGCCCAGGCCAGCGAGCCTGCGCAGATGGTGCTGTTCTTCGCTTCCGACCTCGCCAGCTTCGTGAACGGCGAGATCGGTGACTGCGACGGCGGCATCGTCCTGGACGGGTAATACCCCGCGACGATTATTCGGCGACGGCTCCTGCGACTCGGGACCGTCGCCTTCTTTCTGACATAGGCGCGTGCGGCTACGATTCGCATGCATCCAAAGGAGATATATATGAGTGAATCGACTGCGGTGGAGGCGCCGGCGGCAAAGGAGCCGTTCTTTAAGATGTCCTCCATCCCGGGCGCCAATATCTTGGTGCCGCTTCTGTTGGGCTGTCTGCTCAACACGCTATTCCCCGACCTGTTCAAAACGCTCGGCAGCTTTACGCTTGGCATGACCCAGCAGGGCGCTGGCCCGCTCGTGGGCGCTTTTTTGCTCATCGTCGGTACGACGATTTCGTTTAAGAGCGCTCCCGCCGCCGCTGCACGCGGCGCCATCATCATCGCTGTCAAGCAGATCGTGGTCGTTGCCGTGTCGCTGCTCATACTTTATGTGTTCAACGACAACCTGTTTGGCATCTCTGCCATGGTGATGCTGGCGGCTTGCACCGGCGCCAACAACGCTATGTACGCTGGTCTGATGGGCACCATGGGCAACGAGGCCGAGCGTGGCGCTGTCGCCATCACCACGCTCGTTGTCGGCCCTCCGGTCACGATGATCGTGCTCGGCGCTGCCGGTCAGGCTCCGATCGGCTGGTCGCTCGTGGGTGCCATTCTGCCGATCGTCATCGGCATTATTCTGGGTAACCTGTTCCCCAGCTTTAAGAAGATGATGGCACCGGCACTTTCCGCCATCATCGTGCTCGTCTTCTTTGCCATGGGCTCGACCATGACCTTTGGCCAGCTCATTAATGGCGGTCTCCCCGGTATTCTGCTCGGCGTGATCTGCTCGGTGGTCTTTGCAATTCCCGTCATCGCGGTCGATAAGCTCACGGGTGGTACGGGTGTCGCAGGTGCGGCCATTTCGAGCTGCGCCGGAGCCAATGTGGCCACGCCTGCTGCCATGGCAAGCGTCAACGGGGCCATGTACGGCGGCGCCGTGCTCGCGACGGCTACGGCACAGGTTGCTGCCTGCGCAATCGTGACGGCTATTTTGACCCCGCTGGTCACCAGCTGGCGCTACAAGCATTTTGAGGGCCAGGGCAACGGCGATAGCAAGGCAACGACCGACAAGGCCGCCGCAGCCGCCTAATGCCAAGCGGCAATCAAAGCTAAAAACTAGCTACGCCACAGGGCGGCCACGGGGGATCCCGTGGCCGCCCTGCAGTTTCTGTAGGGTCTCTGGGACACTTTACCCTGCTAAAGCTGGCATAACAGCTAGAGCGAAGGTCGTACAAAGGCAAGGAAAAATAACATACAAATCGGTGAACGGTAGTTGTTCGCGCTCGCATTTCCTGCGGGTTTGTAAAAAACGCCCTTATGATATAAAAAAAGAAACATATAACAGCCCAGATGGAGAGGGTCGCTATGTTATCCTTCTCAAACGGGTGAAATCTTGGGTTTTGGGTTGTAGTTCCAAGGTGGATAAACGTTTTCCCTACACCAACGTGTGGTGAAGAACGGAAGAAGCCGGTAGTGCAAGCCGAACATTCAAGAATTCAATAAGCAGCGGTGTGAGAGAGCGCCGCATTACACGTAACTAGGAGCGTGGTTACACAATGCAGGAGGCATGGGAAGGCTTCAAGGAAGGCATCTGGACGGGAGAGGTTGACGTCCGAGACTTCATCCAGAAGAACTACACCCCCTACGAGGGCGACGAGTCGTTCCTCGCCGGCCCGACCGAGCGTACCAAGGAGCTGTGGGGCGAGGTTCTCGACCTGCTGCTTAAGGAGCGCGAGCAGGGCGGTGTCCTCGATATGGACACCAAGACCGTCACGGGTATCGTGAGCCACCCCGCTGGCTACATCGATAACGCCCACCGCGAGAAGGAGACCATCGTCGGCCTCCAGACCGACAAGCCGCTCAAGCGCGCTCTGCACGTCAACGGCGGTATCCGCATCGCTTGCCAGGCTGCCAGCCAGCACGGCTATAAGGTCGACGAGAACGTTGTCGAGCGCTACACCTTCGAGCGCAAGACCCACAACGCTGGCGTCTTCGATGTCTACACCCCCGAGATGCGTGCTTGCCGCTCGGCTCACATCATCACCGGTCTGCCCGATGGCTATGGCCGCGGCCGCATCATCGGCGACTACCGTCGTGTTGCCCTGTACGGCGTCGACTACCTGATCAAGGACAAGGAGGCCCAGAAGGCTTCCACCCCGACGGTCATGACCGCCGACAACATCCGCGATCGCGAGGAGCTGCAGGAGCAGATCCGCGCCCTCGGCGAGCTCAAGATGATGGCCGAGACCTATGGTTTCGACATTTCCAACCCTGCTACCAACACGCAGGAGGCCATCCAGTGGATGTACTTCGCCTACCTCGCTGCCGTCAAGGAGCAGAACGGCGCCGCTATGTCCATCGGCCGTACCTCTACGTTCATCGACATCTACGCCGAGCGCGACCTTGCCAACGGTACCTTCACCGAGGAGCAGATCCAGGAGTTCGTGGATCACTTCATCATGAAGCTCCGCATGGTCAAGTTTGCCCGTACCCCCGAGTACCAGGCCCTGTTTACTGGCGATCCGCAGTGGGTCACCGAGTCCATCGGCGGCATGGGTGTTGACGGCCGTACGCTCGTTACCAAGATGAGCTACCGCTACCTGCACACGCTCGAGAACATGGGTACCAGCCCCGAGCCCAACATGACCGTTCTGTGGTCGACCCGTCTGCCCGAGAACTTCAAGAAGTTCTGCGCCAAGACTTCTGTCGCCAGCTCCTCGATCCAGTACGAGAACGACGACCTCATGCGCGTTTACCACGGCGACGACTACGGCATCGCCTGCTGCGTGTCCTCCATGCGCATTGGCAAGGAGATGCAGTTCTTCGGCGCCCGTGCCAACCTGGCCAAGTGCCTGCTGTACGCACTCAACGGCGGTGTTGACGAGGTCTCCAAGAAGCAGGTCGGCCCCAAGTATCGCGCCGTCGAGGGCGATACGCTCGATTACGACGACGTTGTGGCCAAGTACAACGACATGATGAAGTGGCTCGCCGGCGTGTACGTCAACTCGCTGAACATCATTCACTACATGCACGACAAGTATTGCTACGAGCGCATCCAGATGGCTCTGCATGACAAGCACGTGCACCGCTGGTTCGCTACGGGCATCGCTGGCCTTTCCGTCGTGGCTGACTCCCTGTCCGCCATCAAGTACGCCAAGGTCCATCCCGTCCGTGATGAGAACGGCATCATCGTCGACTTCGAGACCGAGGGCGAGTTCCCCAAGTACGGTAACGACGACGACCGCGTCGACCAGATCGCTCACGACGTTGTGCACCAGTTCATGGAGTACATCCGCATGAACGACACCTACCGCAACTCCGTGCCTACGACCTCGGTTCTGACCATTACCTCCAACGTCGTGTACGGTAAGAAGACCGGCTCCACGCCCGACGGCCGCAAGGCTGGCCAGCCGTTCGCCCCGGGTGCTAACCCCATGCACAAGCGTGATAGCCACGGCGCCATCGCTTCGCTGTCTTCGGTTTCCAAGCTCCCGTTCCGCGATGCTCAGGATGGCATCTCCAACACCTTCTCCATCATCCCGAGTGCGCTCGGCAAGGAGGACCAGGTGTTCTTTGGCGATATCGACCTTGATCAGCTGAGCGAGTAACTATTGTTAGTGCTATACTAACAATAACGATTACTGATTAGTGCGCCGGTTTCGGCCGGC
>CABUMU010000087.1 GCA_902492855.1 uncultured Collinsella sp.
GGGCGCCGGGGATGAGGCGTACGACGGCATCGGCAACGACCATGGCGGGTAGCTCGCCACCCGTGAGCACATAGTCGCCGATCGACAGACGCTCGTCGGCATACGCATACGCGCGCTCGTCGACGCCTTCGTAGCGACTGCACACAAACAGCAGGCGCTCGCTTTTGAGCAGGCGCTCGGCCACATGCTGCGTAAAGGGCTCGCCACAGGGGGTGAAGAACACAACCGTGGGCTTGGGACCCTCTGCGCTAATGGCCTCGATGGCCTCTGCGATAGGCTCGACCTTCATGAGCATGCCCTGCCCGCCGCCGTACGGCTCGTCATCGACGGTACGATGACGGTCGTGCGTCCAGTCGCGCAGGTTATACGCCTTAAAATCAAAAAGGCCGGCCTTGCGGGCGCGGCCCAAAATCGATGTGGACATGACGGGCTCAAACATCTCGGGAAAGACCGAAAGGGTCTCAATCAGCATGTTGTCCTCCCTACTTGTCCATATCGATCAGGCCGTCCATAACGTGGACGGAAATTGTTCCTGTGTCGGGAAGATCGAGCACAACCTGCTCGATCACGGGAATCAGTACCTCGCCGTACCGATCGCCCTCGACAACCCAAACATCGTTAGCGGGCGTCGACATGATCTCGACGATTGTGCCGAGCGAACCGAAACGCTCGTCGACCACCTCGCGACCCATCAGGTCGGTATAGGCAGCGTCAAGCGAATCGAGCTCAAAGTCGTCACGATTTGCCAGCACGTAGCATCCCGTGATGCCCTCGGCGGCCGTCAAATCGTCAATGCCCTCAAACGAGACCAGATCGCCATCGCCCGTATCGGTGACGGACACGACCGTGCAAAAGCGGTCGCGCTTGAGCGCCGGCGGCGTCAGGGCGACGCGCATACCCGGCTCTAATACAGAAGGAAGCCCCCGCAGCGGCTGCGCGAGGACCTCCCCCTTCCTTCCGTGCGGCTTGACCACACGGGCGATGTTTTTGTACTGGGACCTCAAGGTCCTAGCCCAGAACCTCTACCTCGACAGCAGTGTCGAGGCGAGCGGCCAGTGCACGGGCGAGCGTGCGAATGGCCTTGATGGTACGGCCACGACGGCCGATGACCTTAGCGACGTCATCCTCGGCGACCGAAACCTCAATCGTAGAGGCGTCGTCACCATCGATGACCTCAAGGCTCACGGAATCCGGGTCGTCGACGATCTGAACAACGAGATATTCGACGAGATCGGCGATGCGATCTGAGAGCATTGCCTCACCCTCGAGCTGTGCAGCGTCAACCTCAGGCACGATTTACTCCTCGGCGCCCTCAGCGGCCTCAGCGGCAGCCTTAGCGGCCTCGGCCTCTTTGGCGAGCTGCTTCTTGGACTTCTTGACGACGGTCTCGGTCTTCTCGCCCTCGTTGGCGGCCTTGACCAGAGCGGCGACGGCGTCGGTGAGCTGAGCGCCCTTGGACTGCCAGTCGGCGATCTTCTCGAGGTCGAGGTTGATGGTCTTGGGGGCGGTCATCGGGTTGTAGCGGCCAACCTCCTCGATGATACGACCGTCACGCGGGGCGCGGGAATCGGCGACGACGACACGGTAGTACGGACGAGCAAGGCGAATCTTGACTGCCAAAGGAAACTCCTCCAACCAAGCAGCTTTAGGCTGCAACTACAAACAAACAGTTGAACATAATACGCCATCGACGCGGGCAGGTGAAGTCCGTGAGACCAACTTCTTCGGTGTAGTCGAGGGCAAATCCATATCTTAGACAAGAATTCGGGATTTGCAAGCACATACACGCACCCCACATGAGCTGCGCGGTATACTCATGACATGGAAAGACGCGAACATACATACGGTTATGAGGATGCCATGGGCGTCACGCCGCCTCCCTGGACGGGTCCGGCGGTGGGCCTCATGGACCTCGATGCTTTTTTTGCGAGCGTGGAGATGCTCGATCATCCCGAATGGCGCGGAAAGCCGCTCATCGTGGGCGGAGACGCCGATTCGCGCGGCGTCGTGTCCACGTGTTCGTATGAGGCGCGTCGCTTTGGCGTGCACTCTGCCATGGCCTCGGCCGAGGCGCGGCGCCTGTGCCCGCAAGCCATTTGGACGCACGGGCACTTTGATCGCTACCGCGAGGTGAGCGCACAGGTCATGGCGATTCTTGCCGAGGAGACGCCGCGCGTGGAGCGCGTATCCATCGACGAAGCCTTTATCGATATCACACCGGGTCGCTTTGCGCCCGAAGACCCGCTGCTGGTTGCGCGACGTATAAGCGACCGCGTGGCAGGACTGGGAGTGACCTGTTCCATTGGCGTGGGCTGCAACAAGACGGTCGCAAAGATCGCAAGCGAGCGTGACAAGCCGTTTGGATTGACGATTGTGCGCCCCGGAACCGAGCAGCGTTTTTTGGCCGCGCTGCCGGTATCTGCCATGAGCGGCATCGGGCGCTCGGCCGAGGAGCGACTGCGCCGCATGCGCATCTACACCCTCGGCGAGCTATCACGTGCACCGGAATCCACCTTGGCCTCTATTTTTGGCGTCAATGGCGAGCGCATGCGTCAGCGTGCGCTGGGACTCGAAATCTCCGAAGTCACGAGTCTCGATGAAGAGCGCGAGGTCAAGTCGGTCAGCAATGAACGCACCTTTGCGAAAGATTTGACTGAGCGTGGGGATATTGAGGCGGCGATTGCGCTGTTGGGAGAGTCAGTGGGACGCCGCCTGCGCCGTCAGGGGCTGACGGGTGCCACGGTAACGCTCAAGCTTAAGTATTCGTATGGCAGCGGGCGTACGGCACAGCGCCGGCTGCCTCATCCGACCGACGATGAGAACATCTTCGTGGCGGTTGCACTCGAACTGCTCGACAACATCTGGCAGGATGGCATGCATGTTCGCTTAGCGGGCATCGGCATGAGCGACTTCGACCACCAAGGCGGCATCCAGACTGACCTGTTCTGCGAGATCGATGACCGCGGAGCCCAATCCAGCGACCGCCGCGACCTCTCCGTCGCCATCGACGCCGTCCGAGATAAATTCGGCGACACCGCCCTATCCTTCGGCCGCCAATCCCGCTTCAAAAACTAATCTTTTTTGGACGGGGCTTTTTGCTGCCTTCCGTCCGACACGGCATGGGTAGTCAATTTGGGACGGGGCTATTTTAGCTACCCCTATATATCGGTTGAGATTCATTCGGCCTAATTCATTCACCGTCAGCCAAAGGGTAGCTAAAATAGCCCCGTCCCAAATTGACTACCCCGGATGCCCGGTTTGGTGGCCGTAGCAAAATTACCCCGCCTGAAATGAACTACTTTTCAATTTTGACTTTTTGAATCGTGCAGTGGCCGATGCCCGTGAGGCGCACGATCTGCTTGATCGAAAAGCCCTCGCTTTTGAGCTTGCGGATACAGTCATCACGCACGCCCTTTGGCAGAGCTTTGAGATGGTGAGGCTCGTAAGGTTTGAGCAACGCCTGCGCAAACTCAAGCGCGTCAGCATCACTCACGTGAGCGCCATAACGGAAGCAATAGCCATTGGGCTCGCCCGAGGTGCTAAATGCAAAAAACCTCTGGGAATTCCCGAGCAACTCGAGCACGCAATCAGTCTTACAAATACCCGGATAGCCCATATACTCGCTAAAGCTGCTCCAGCGATAGAGCGAAGCAGTGTCAATTCTGGCTTTCGCAGGGTTATCGTGAATGTAACGAACGCAGTTGAGCAGCTGATCATCATCAAGAATCGGCACGCTCTTAAATCGATCCTGGAAGAGTGGACCCTTTCTGCCTGTCTTAGAATTGAAATACATGGCATACGCCGTCGTAATCGAATGCATGCAATCACTCAGATGAGCATGCTCATCGTCAAGCAGAAGATGAATATGGTTATCCATAAGGCACCACGCGATGACATCAACTTTGAACTTCTGGCATTTCGAAGCAATCAGCCGAATCAAATAGAGTCGATCATCCTCATCCTCAAATATCAGCTGACCACCACACCCCTTTTGAACGACATGGTAAAAGCCATATTCAGAGATTTCTCGCGCAGTCCGAGTCATACGCATTCCCTCCTCTACAGATAAGAATTACGTTACCCGAGCCAGAGCAGAAAAAAAACGTACTGGGTGCGACAAATCGCGTTGTTCGGCGAACGGTAGGTGGTAGCTAAAAAAGCCCCGTCCCAAATTAGCTACTTTTGGGCAAAAGAAAGACGGGCAGCTGCAAATGGTGCAACTGCCCGGCAAACGGATAAGGGTAGCTAAAAAAGCCCTGGCCCAAGCAAAGCTCTAGAGGAGGTTGAGGGGGAGCTGGGGAGCGTCACCCCAGAGCTTTTCGAGGCGGTAGAAGTCGCGGGCTTCGGGAGTGAAGACGTGGACGACAACCGAACCGTAGTCCATGAGCATCCAGGTCTTCTGCTCGCGACCCTCGATGGAGAACGGGTGCTCGCCGCAAGCCTCGGCGACCTTCTCCTCGATCTCGTCGACGATAGAATCGACCTGGCGGTTGTTGGTACCGGTGGCAAGCACAAAGTAGTCGCATACGTCGGAAAGCTCGGTCAGGTCGAGCACCTGAACGTCCTCGCCCTTCTTGTCGTAGGCGGCCTGCGCGGCGGCGCGGGCGACATCCTCGGCAGCGACACCGCTCGCGGACAGCGAGGCGGCAGTGCGGTCGGACGTGGCAACGAAACTCTTGTGCTCCACACCTTCAAGAATTTGCTCGCCGGTCATGGTCTCGTCGGCCATGGAATACCTCTTTCTAGACAGCCCGAGCTAGCGCAGCTGGGCGTAATGGTTGTAAATCGTAATAGCCGTGGGATAAAGATAGCGCCCGGACTGGATCACATAGACCAGACCCTGCGCAAAACAGGAGAAGAACAACTCATCGAGCGTCGACTCCCCCACCATCTCGCGCAGGGCATGCGCATAGTCGCCGTGGCGGTTGGGCTCGATGGCATCGGCCACAAAGACCACCATATCGAGCGGCGTCATGTCACAGGCACCCACGGTATGACGGTCGACAGCCTGGAAAACGGCCGGCGACAGTTCGGGAAAAAGCTGCGGAAGTTCATAGGCGGCAACAGGGCCATGCAAAAGCGGCGTCGCGGCGGAAGGAGAGCCGGCAATCTTAATGCCGTAATGCAGAGCGCGCGTAACCAGCTCGTCGTCGGAGAGCACTTTGTCCCAGTCGTGGATCAAACCGGCAGCAGCGGCATCAAAGCGGTCAACGCCGTAGACCTCGGCCAGATGAAGTGCGGTCTCGGCAACACCCAGCGAATGCACATAGCGCTTGCGCTTATCCTTCATGCGAACATCGAGCAGCTCTTGAATGCGCTTGAGCAGCGCGCGCTCATCGCCCTCAAACTGATCCTCTACCGACAACGTAGACCCCCATCACTCAAAATCTTCTTGGCCCAAATCGGCATATAGCCTGCGTTTGCGAATGTAGCCGAGCACGGACTCGCTCGTAAGATAGCGCACGCTCATACCGCGGGCAACACGCTTGCGAATGTTCGTCGAGCTGATCGCCAGCGCCGGAATCTGAATATAGCGCACGTCGAACGGCAGCCCCGACTCTTTGATTCGGGCACGCGCCGTATCGATATCAAAGCCCGGTCGCGTCGCCGCAATAAAGGTAGCAAGCTCAGCGATTCGTTCGGCATCATGCCAAGTCACAATATCGATAATCGCGTCGGCGCCCGTAATAAAGTAGAGCTTTACCTGCGGCGGGTAAAAGTCGCGAAGGGCATGAAGCGTATCGGCCGTATAGGTTACACCCGGACGGTCGATCTCGAACCGGCTCGCCAAAAAGGCCGGGTTCGCGGCGGTGGCGAGGACCGTCATGGCATAACGGTCCTCGGCAGGCGTCACCGGCTTGTCAAGCTTAAAGGCAGGAGAGCCCGCCGGCATAAAGAGCACAGCGTCCAAGTCGAGCGACTCGCGCGCCTGCTCGGCGGTCACCAGGTGCCCGTAATGGATGGGATCAAAGGTGCCACCCATAATGCCGAGCCTAAACTCCTGCCCGTCCTCTAGAGGAAGCTCGGGCAGACCGATTCCACCGCGCAGCGACATGGCTTACTCGCCCTCCGAGGTCTCGGCATCGCCCGCGGCATCCGCCGCATCGACAACCTCGACTCCCTCATCCGCAGCATCGGCCACGTCAATGGCTTCAACGGCAACGTCCTCGCCAGCATCCTCGAGCTCCTCGTACTCCGAGAAGTCCTCGGCGCCCTCAAAGTCAAAGGCGCGCTGGCAAATGCGGACCTCGTCGCCCGCACGGCAACCGGCCTTCTCGAGCGCGTCGTCAACACCCATACGCGCAAACTTATGCTGCAGGTAAATGACGGCTTCCTCGTTTTCCCAGTCGGTCTGGATGACCATACGCTCAATGGCACGACCGACCACGCGGAAGGCACCGGGCTCTTCCTGAACAATGCGGAAACGCTTCTCACGCTGCAGGCGACGGCGCTCCCACTCATCGTCGCGCAGAACGACCGGCTCATCCGAGACAGCCAACTCGGCGCGCAGCTTAGCCACCTGCTCGCCCACGGCAAGCATCAGCGTGTTGAGGCCGGCGCCCGTCACGGCAGACACGGCAAAGAACATATGTCCATCGTCGAGCGCTGCGCGCTTGAGGTCGGCAATCTTGTCGGCCGTGCCCGGCGCATCGCACTTGTTGGCAACGACGATCTGCGGACGCTCCGAAAGCTCGGCGCCATACTGCTCGAGCTCGCGGTTGATGATGTGGTAATCCTCGACCGGATCGCGATCCTCAAAACCACCCGTCATGTCGACGACGTGCATGATCAGGGCCGTACGCTCAATGTGGCGCAGGAACTGGTGACCCAGGCCCTTACCCTCGCTCGCGCCTTCGATAAGACCGGGGACGTCGGCAACGACGTAAGAATATTCACCGGCACGCACCATGCCGAGGTTCGGCACGAGCGTGGTAAACGGGTAGTCAGCAATCTTGGGACGGGCGGCACTCATGCGCGCGATGAGCGATGACTTACCCACGGAGGGAAAGCCCACGAGCGCGGCATCGGCCATAAGCTTCATCTCGAGCTCGATCCAGTGCTCCTCGGCCGGTTCGCCCAACTGGGCAAAGGCCGGAGCGCGACGCACCGACGTCACAAAGTGCGTGTTGCCCAGACCGCCGGCACCGCCGGGCGCCACGACGACGCGCTCGCCGTCGTGCACCAGGTCGGCAATCTCAAACATCGGGGTCTGCGTCTCGGGATCGAGCTCGCGCACCACGGTACCCATAGGGACCTTGAGAATCAGGTCCTCGCCGCTCTTACCGTTACGACGGGCACCCTGTCCGTGCGTGCCGCGCTCGGCGCGAAAGTGATGCTTAAAGCGGTAATCGATCAGCGAAGACAGCTGAGCATCGGCCTGGATGACGACATTGCCGCCACGACCGCCGTCGCCGCCATCGGGGCCGCCCTTGGGGACAAATGCCTCGCGCCTAAACGACATGCATCCGGCTCCGCCGTCGCCGCCGCACACGTTAATGCGGCTGATATCGGTGAACTGTGACAACAGAATCGCCTCCTACAAAAAAGAGGGAGACCCTTGAATCCTAAAACTCAAGTGCCTCCCACGTATGTGCTCTATGAAGGGTGAATTACGCGTTCGCGAGCGGGCGTACGCTGACCCTGTGCTTGATACCCTTGTGGAACTCAACGGTACCGTCGACCAGCGCGAACAGCGTGTCGTCCTTACCACGGCCAACGTTCTCACCCGGGTGGATGTGCGTGCCGTGCTGACGGACGAGAATCGTGCCCGTGGTTACCGTCTGGCCGGCATAGCGCTTCGTGCCAAGGCGCTGACCGCGGGAGTCACGGCCATTACGGGAGGAACCGAGTCCTTTTTTGTGTGCCATTGTGTATACCTACTCTTTCGTTACGAGTGTAATCTACTCGGCGACGGGAGCCTCGGCAACAGCCTCAGCCTCTGCCTTGACAGCCTTCTTGGCGCGGGAGGTAGCCTGAACCTTCACGATCTTCAGCTTGGTGAGCTGCTGACGGTGACCCTTCAGACGACGATAGCGCTTGCGCTTGTGGAACTTGAAGACCAGCTGCTTCTCGCCCTTGAACTGCTCAACGATCTGAGCGGTAACCTTGGCCTTGGCCAGCTTGTCGGGATCGGTGACGATCTTCTTACCATCGTTGAGGAAGATAACCGGCAGGGTGACCTTGTCGCCCTCATTGCCCTCGATCTTCTCGACGGTGATGACATCGTCGGTGGCGACCTTGTACTGCTTGCCGCCCGTGTTAACGATTGCGTACATGTTTACTTGCCCTTCATGCATCAGTTAGTGCAACAGCCGAATATAGTAGCAGGCGAAAATACCCCCGTCAACGAGTATGTGGAGCAAATCCACAAGTTCGCACAGGTATGGGGCTGACGAGTCGGCCCTCGTCGTCCTCGCATGCTTGATTCTGACGCTCGACATCGTAGGAGCAGATGGTCACGAGGTCTTGCATACCGGTGGAAACAATAGGTGCATCCACGCCCGGGGTCAAGCCCTGCAACAAAACATCAGCAGCGGAAAGCAAAATTTCCGGACGCATGGAGCCCTCGTTGT
>CABUMU010000088.1 GCA_902492855.1 uncultured Collinsella sp.
AGCCCCAGGTAGGGCTTACCCCCGAGCAAGCCAAACGTGATGGCCTTGCCCGGACGCATCGAGATACGGTCAAACAGCACCTCGCCCTCGCGCTTAACCAACGCCGTCACGTAATCGTAGTCGCCCGCTGAGGCGCCACCGCTCGTAATGACAAAATCGCACTCCTGCACGGCACGATGCACCAACTCGGCAATCGCCTCCTCATCATCGGGTGCAATGCCGTAGAACACGGGCTCGGCGCCGGCATCGAGTGCCTCGGCCATCAGCGCCGAGGAGTTGGAGTCGCGAATCTGACCGCGCGCCGGCACGTTACTCGGTGCGACCAGTTCCGTGCCCAGCGAGATGATGCCCACACGTGGGGCAGCGTGCACCTTCACGCTCGCGTATCCGGCGCTTGCCAGCAAACCCGCGCCCGCCGGAGCCACAATCTCTCCAGCACGCATCACGGCATCGCCAGCATGCGCTTCCTCAGCTGCCGAGCGAACATTCTCCCCCACCTTTGCCGGCGCCGAGAACCTCACACGCGAGCCCTCGTTGCCGTCACCGTCGAGCACATCGACGATCTCATACTTCACCACGGCATCGGCACCTTCGGGTACCGGAGCGCCCGTCATGATGCGGACCGTCTCGCCCGCGCCGATTGTGCCCTCAAACACATGGCCCGCGGCCTCGTGTCCGATAACGTCGAGCGTCACCGGCGCCTCGCCAGACGCCTGCGCCAAGTCCGCCGAGCGCACGGCATATCCGTCCATAGCGCTGTTGGCAAACGGCGAGATGTCGATATCGGCCACCGCGTCCTCGGCCAAGGGAAGACCGGCGGCCTGCCACACGGGAATCTCGACGAGATCGGTCGGAGCAACGTGCGACAGGACAATCGACTGTGCGTCATCCAGCGGAATGAGTTTCTCTGCCATATGCACCTCTTAATGCCACGGCGCACAACAGGGGCGCCGATTCTTTATGCTTGTCTCAGTATAATCCCCCGACGCACGACCGCGACTCGGCCTGTACCCGCAAATACACCTGTCGGCCGCAAGCCGCGAAACAGAACCGAAAAGCAACCTGCCGGTTTGTCACGTTTGGCACGTTCTATAATGCTCGTGTTGCAACCTAAAAGAGGAACGTATGGCTTTTACCGACAAACCCGAAAGCGCAAACGACGCGCAGGATCATTCCCAGCCGCTCGACGGCGGCGGCTTTTTCTCCCTGAACGACGTCATCATGGCAGGTAGGCATCAGCTCACCCGCTCCGAGCATCTTTTGGCTGCCGACACGCGCCGCAACGCCCGAAACCTCCTCGCGAGTGCAAAGTTGCTCGTACTCGTTGTCATCGTCTCGCTCGCCATGGGCGTTGCCGCCTGGGCGTTTTTAGCCTCGCTGAATATCGCGACCGACTATCGCGAGCACCATGCTTGGATTTACGCGCTGCTTCCCGTTGTGGGCGTTGCCACCGCATGGGTGTACAAAAACCACGGCCTTGCCGCCAAGCGTGGCAACAACCTGGTCATCGACTCCGCTCTGGGCACACGCCTCATCCATATGCGCATGGCCGTCCTCACCTTCGTCTGTTCCACGCTCACGCACCTAACGGGCGGATCGGCCGGTCGCGAGGGAGCCGCGGTGCAGATTGGCGGCACCATCGCCAGCAACATCTCGAGCCTCGCCCACCTCAAAAAGCATGATCACCACGACCTCATGCTCGCCGGCATCTCGTCGGCCTTTGGCGCCGTATTCGGTTCGCCCCTTGCCGGAGCTTTCTTTGGCATGGAGATGTGCTTTATCGGCAAGATCGACTACACTGCGGGCATCTACTGCTTGGTCGCGTCGTTTACCGGCTACTTTACATCACTCGCCCTGGGAACCGAGTACGAGGCGAATGTCATCGCCAGCGTTCCCGCCATGACGCCCAAAACGGTCGTCATCGTAGTCACCAGCGCCATCATCTTTGGTCTCACCGCACGTCTCTTTGCCTGGTCGGTTCGAACCGTCAAGAGCCTGTACGGTCGCTTTATCACCAATTACCTCGTCCGCGCACTCATAGGCGCACTCGTGGTTTTGGCCGCCTATGCCCTCCTCGACGCCTGGGACTACGCCGGCCTTTCCACGTGGCTTTCCGGCGCTGGATTTGCAGGCAACACCACCCTGGCGGACGCAGCCATCAAGTTGGTCGTCACTGCGCTTACCCTGGGCGCGGGCTTCCAAGGCGGCGAGGTCACGCCCCTGTTTGGCATCGGTGCGGCACTCGGTGGCTGGATCGGCTGCCTTACCGGACTTGACCCTAGTTTTCTGGCGGCGCTCGGCATGCTCGGCGTGTTCTGCGCCGGTCTCAACGTACCCATCACCACCTGCATGATGGCCATCGACCTGTTCCACGGCACGGCAGCCGGGTTCTTTGTCATCGTGGCCTTTATCAGCTATCTCGCCGGCGGACACCGCGGCGTGTACCCCGCCCAGCGCATCATCTCGCCCAAGCGCCGTTCGCTTATTGTGGACGAGGGCGGCACGGTGGCAGAGGCTATCGAGCGCCACAACGACCTGATAGAGTAGACGTTAGTATTCGCCGTGCAGCCGCAATCGGGAGCAATTCGACCTGAGCGCGACCGCACTGCCATGTCACACGCCGGGAGTCGCCCCATGCACGCAACTGATTTTGGTCGCACGCTCATCATCGCCAACCCAGCCGCCCAGTCAGGTGCGGCACGCGAAGTTGCCGAGCGCCTGCAACGCTTTTTGGACATGACTGCACGCGCATCCCAGTTTGACCTGGTGCTGACCGAGCGAATGGGACACGCCAAGGAGCTGGCTGCCCAGGCAACGAGCTATCGCACCGTTATCGCGCTTGGCGGTGACGGCGTGATCCACGAGGTCGTCAACGGGCTTATGACGCAGGATGAGGCGGTCCGCCCCGCTCTTGCCGTCCTGCCCGTGGGCTCCGGCAACGATTTTGCCCAGACGCTCGGCATCGACGATTTCTCCGGCAAGGACTTTGGCGCACTGCTCACCTGCGAGCTGCGGCGTCAGGACATCGGGCGCATTCGATCGTGGAGCCCCGCGAGCGGCAGCGGCGAGGCTACCGTTGAGTACTACGACCAGACGCTTTCGGTCGGCATCGATGCCGCCATCGGCCTTGGCACCACCGAGCTGCGCAAAAAGACCGGCTTGACAGGCGCGCCGCTCTACACCCTCTCGGGACTTGAGCAGTTTGGCCTGCGCTATCGCAACTACCCCATGACAGTCAGCTTTGACGGCGCGCCCGCCGAGCGCGTGAGGGCGATCATCATGGCAATTCAGCTGGGCCCCACCTATGGCTCGGGCTATCGCATCTGTCCTGATGCCGACCCCTGCGACGGCGTACTCGACGTCTGCTACGCCTGCGGCCCCGTTCCGCGCGCGGTAGCCCTGCCTATGTTTCTTTCGGCCAAGGACGGCCACCATACCAAGTTGCCGCCGATTCGCATGCGCCGCTGCCGCCATGCCGAGCTCACCTTTGAGGAGCCCGACTACCCCATCCAGGCCGACGGCGAGCCCGTTGTCGCCTCACGCATCGAGGTCGACATCCTCACCGGCGCCCTCCACGTCTGGCGCCCCACCCGCTAACCCCTCAATAAGTTGCGGTGAAATAGGGACTGTTTATGCAGCTAAAGCCGCCAATCAGTCCCTATTTCACCGCAACTTATTGAGAAGATCATTCCTCCCCGCCCGGCTTGCGACGGTTGGCCTTTTTAATCGCGTTGAAGTGCTTGTCATTGAGCCTGCGCTGGCGAGAGCGCTGAGGCACCTTGGTCTTTACGCGTCGGCGCGGTGGACGCCCGCGCCGCTCAAGCTCAGCGCGCAGCTTACGCAGGCAGCTACTACGGTTTTGGAACTGGCTGCGGCTCTCACGCGCCGTCACGACAATCCCCGAAGGGATATGTTTCATGCGCACCGCCGAGTCCGTCGTGTTCACGCCCTGTCCGCCCGGACCCGTCGCGCGAAACACCTGCACCTCGCAATCGCGCGCCAACTCCTCGACCGACATCTCGGCATAGCGCGCATACTCGCGCCATCCCATCTTGTTCTCATCCATATCAACACCTTCCCTCATAAAAAATGTGACAAAGGGAAAGTCCCTTTGTCACATCGCATACCAATCGCTTGTGTTGCGCGCTTAGGCGAAGGTGATCTCGCCGGTATCGCAGTCCATATCGGCGATACGGGCTAGGCTTTCAACGCGGAAGCCACGCTCGCGGAGCTTATCGCCACCGCCCTGGAAGCCCTTCTCCACCGCAATGCCAATGCCGGATACCTCGGCACCTGCAGCCTCGCAGATCTTGATAAGACCCTCGAGCGCGCAGCCGTTGGCCAAAAAGTCGTCGATGATCAGGACCTTGTCGCCCTCGGACAGGAAACGCTTGCCGACGATGACCGGGTACTCCTTCTGCTTGGTAAAGGAGTAGATGGTCGTGGCATACTGCTCGCCGTCGAGGTTGATGGACTGCGCCTTCTTGGCAAAGACCACCGGCACGCCGCCAAAATGCTGGGCTGCAATGCAAGCCATGCCAATGCCCGAAGCCTCGATCGTCAGGATCTTGTTGATCTCGACACCCTCGAACAGACGGGCCCACTCGGCGCCCATGTGGTCGAACAGCTCAACGTCGCATTGGTGGTTGAGGAAGGCATCGACCTTAAGGACGTTACCGGCCTTTACGATGCCGTCATGGCGAATACGATCCTCAAGCTCCTGCATGGCGCAACCCCTTCTCGCGGCAACGATACCGCGCGATTAATAAACGTTGTTCGATAGTCTACCACGGACCGACCCCCGCCCGCCCCACAAGCCGCATCGCACCACAAACCAGTCTTTTTGGGACGGCGCGAATCGTGGCAGGCAGCCTCCCAACACGCTAATGGCGGGCGCGCATCTTCACCAAACGCACCATGGCAAGCGCAAAGCCCACGGCGGCCACAACCATAAGCACGTAGAACACCGAGCGAAAGCCGAATAGGAATACATCCGGACGGCCTGCAACAAAACTGGTCACGGCCTCGCCCATCGCCACGCTCATCTGCCCATACAGGATATTCGACGCCACCGTAATGCCGAGTGCCATGCCGGCATAGCGTGCCAAACTGCCCAAGCTGCCCGCAAAGCCGAGTGCTTCGCGCGGGGCCGAGCCCATATACAACGAGTTGTTGGGGCTCTGGAAAATCGACGTACCGCACGACATAAACGCGACGCAGCACACGATCACGGGGATAGAAGAGTGCTCGTCGAGCGTGCTTACCGCAAAAAGACCGCACACGTACACGCCCAGGCCGACCGCCGTGGGGCCCTCGCATCCAACACGGTCCGAAACCGTACCCGATAGCGGACCGATAAAGGCATTCACCATCGGCAGCGCCAAAAAGAGCAATCCGGAAATGTCGGAACCAAAGCCGTGGGCGTCCTGAAAATAGAACGGCAGGATAAACTCGGATGCGCCAATACCAACGAACACGATGAGCATGCAGGCAAGGTTGATGGTGAAGGCCGAATTTGCAAAGCAGCGACGAGCGGCCTCGGCAAGGGGCATGGGGCGTTCGCCGACCTCTGGCCTAACATGCGGTAGTGTGTAGAGCCCCACGATAAACGAGATCACGCCAATAGGCAGGTTGATGAGGAAGATACTCTCCCAGGGAAAGCTTGCCACCAGCATGCCGCCGAGCACGGGGCCACACATCATGCCGAGGGCCACAAAGGTCGCGAGAATACCCATGGCACGGCCTCGTTCGCGCGCCGGAAACGACTCAGTGATGATACCCATGTTGTTAGCCATGGCCGCCGCGCAACCGATGCCCTGAACAATGCGTGCCAGGATAAGAACCTCGAGCGAGGCCGAAAGGCCGCACAGCAGCGAACCGACCGAAAAGACGATGACGCCCAGCTGAAACACATTCACCTTGCCGCGCACGTCGCCCAGACGGCCAAACGGCAACATAGCCACGCAAGTCGCAAGCAGATACACCGAGCTTACCAGCTGAATGCGATCGAGGCCCACGCCCAGCTCCTTTTGCATCACGGGCAGCGCCACGGTCACGACGGTCGAATCCAGACACACCATAAACGTCATGATGAGCACGGTAAACAGAATCGCCCATTTGTTCTTGCCATGGGTGTCGCCCTCAAGGGCAATGTGCTCACGGCGCAGCTGCTCTGCGGTTTTCTCCATATCCATCCTTTCGAGTGGCGCAACGCAAAAACGGGGCCCCAATCGCCTGCAAACAGTCGCGATTGGGGTCCCGCCTACGGAATCGGAACGAAAGGTCGCCGAAGCTTTCTGCCAGCATCGGCGCCTCGCACGAACGCTAGCCTAGCACTGCTCGAGCGCCTGCTCAAGGTCGGCAATCAAATCGGCCGTGTCCTCGAGGCCGCACGACAGGCGCACCATGTCGGCGGAGATGCCACAGGCGATGAGCTCCTCATCGTTCATCTGGCGATGCGTGGCATTAGCGGGATGCAGGCAGCAAGTGCGGGCGTCGGCCACGTGCGTGGCGATCTGGGCGAGCTTGAGGCTCTTCATAAAGGTCTCGGCCGCCGCGCGACCACCGTTAAAGCCAAAGCTCACAACGCCGCAGGTACCGTTGGGCATGTACTTCTGAGCGAGGTCATAGTACTTATCGCCCTCCAGGCCCGGATAGCTCACGAAGCGCACCTTGGGGTGGCTCTGCAGGAACTTGGCAACGGCCAGGCCGTTCTCGCAATGACGCGGCATGCGCACATGCAGGCTCTCGAGCGAGCTGTTCAAGAAAAACGCCGCCTGCGGGTTCTGCATGGGGCCAAGATCGCGCATGAGCTGCGCGGTGGCCTTGGTAATGAAGGCACCCTCACGACCGAACTTCTCGGCATAGGTCACGCCGTGATAGCTCTCGTCGGGCGTGGTGAGACCCGGGAACTTGTCCGCATGGGCCATCCAGTCAAACTGGCCGTGGTCGACGATCACGCCGCCCAGGTAGGCAGCATGTCCATCCATGTACTTGGTGGTGGAGTGCGTAACGATGTCGGCGCCCCACTCAAAGGGACGGCACATCACGGGCGTCGGGAAGGTGTTGTCGACCATCAGCGGCACGCCGTGGTCATGTGCGGCCTTGGCAAAGCGCTCAATATCGAGCACGGCAAGGGCGGGGTTTGCGATCGTCTCGCCAAAGACGAGCTTGGTGTTGGGCTCAAAGGCTGCCTCCAGCTCCTCATCGGTGCAGTCGGGGGCGACGAACGTGCAGGTCACGCCCATGCGGCCCATGGTGTGGGCGAGCAGGTTATACGTACCGCCGTAAATGGCAGAGCTTGCGACCACGTGATCGCCGGCACCGGCAACGTTAAAGATCGCGAGGAAGTTCGCAGCCATGCCCGAACTCGTGAGCATCGCTGCGGTGCCGCCCTCCATCTCGCAGATCTTGGCGGCAACCAAATCGCACGTGGGGTTCTGCAGACGGCTGTAGAAGTAGCCAGACTCCTCCAGGTCAAACAGCTTGCCCATGTGCTCCGACGTGTCGTACTTCCACGTGGTGGACTGGTAGATGGGCACCTGGCGCGGCTCCGCATCTCCCGGGTGATAGCCGCCCTGAACACATGTAGTGCCGATGGTCTGCTCGCTCATATCCAACTCCCATACTTGGGTTTTGTTTTATTCGGTTCACGATACCGCTACCGCACACCCCTCTCAACCCATCACCAAGGTGGGTTGAGAGACAAATGAATCAAGGGTGTTTATCTCAAGCCTTGGGCATTTGCTCGATAGATAAAAACGAGGCATACATGAAGCTCTCGATGATTACATGCCCCGTCACGGGTACCATAGGCGGGTACACCGTGACCAAGGAGACAACGATGAAGCAAATCGATACGGCCCAGCTCGATATCACCGCCTGTCAGGATCAGGCTGCCGAATACCACGCACGTGGCTTTAACTGCGCCCAGGCCGTCGCCTGCACGCTCGCGCCCGCCGTCGGGCTCGACCCCCAGGTCGCCTTTACCCTCACCGAGGGCTTTGGCGCCGGCATGGGCGGCATGACCGAGACCTGCGGCGCCATCTCGGGCGCCGTGGCCATCATGGGCTTTGTAATGAGCGACGGCATGGAAAACCCCAAGACCAAGGGCCAGACCTACAAGCTGTCGCGCGAGATCGCCAAGCGTTTTGGCGAGAAGAACACGACGACTGTCTGCGGCACGCTCAAGGGCATCGGATCGGATAAGGGTCCGCTCCGCAGCTGCCCCGGCTGCATCGACGATGCCGTCGAGATCGCCTGCGATATGCTAAAGCAGCTCGCCGAGTAAACGGCAGCAACAGAAAACGACGGCCGGCACGCTTGGGATCCATCCAAAAGCACGCCGGC
>CABUMU010000089.1 GCA_902492855.1 uncultured Collinsella sp.
GTTAAAGTGCAGTTTGCAAAGATAAAAATAAGTATTGCAGCTCGCCCGTTGTTACACAACAGCCCCTCGGTAAACGGCAACAACCCTCCGCGAAATCTTAAGGAATTAGACAAACTGGTCATCGGGCGCCAACAGAAGCTCGCCGTAACGTTTCGTCAGCCCGTCTCTCAACTGACAGAAAGCGGGAATATAGACGTTCAAGATGCGCTGAATCAAATCTTGAGCGAGCTTGTTGTCGTAGATATGGACGTTCGTATTGCGGTCTCTGAGCATATCCAGCCAGGCTGCCTCATCAATAAAGTCGTAGAATCGGTAGGACTCCTTCAAGATGGCACGAGGAGACCCCGACGCGGCAAGCGTGGCGCCCTCATACTCGAGCAGACGCTTAAGGAGCTTCCAGCTCAGTTCAAATTGAAGATTGAACTTATTAATCAATCCACTCTGAACAAAATCATTGTTGAGATCCTGATTGGGCGCATCCTCAAGATTCGCCAAGGCGCTGGCAAAGTTCTCATATTTTTTCATACAGAATCACACCATCCCTGGCAATTTCATCGAGCAATTGCTGCGATAAGGGCTCATCGAGATTGACGACATCTACATCTAAAAGAGTATCAAGACGCTCCTCGATCAAATATGACAACCGGCCGAAATCCCGGCAACCTGCTACGGCGATGTCAATATCGCTCTTAGGCAAGTTGTCACCTCGAGCGCGGGAGCCAAACAGCACAACCTTCTCGGCGTCACATTCCCGAGCAAAAACTTCAATTTGCTTATACACCTTGTCGAGAGATGCCATTTGCAGCCCTACAGCTTAATGTCGAAGTTGATCTCGGGGACAGCAGCTAGGTCGGCCAACGTCACGCCGTCGACGTACTTTTCGATCACGTCGTCCAAACCGCGCCAGAACTTGACGGTCGAGCACAAATCGCTGCGGGTGCAGCTGTTGTCGATGCCATCGCACGCCACCGGAGCCGTGCTGCCCTCGACGGCACGCAGGATGTCGCCGGCACGCACCTCGGCGGGGTCCTTGGCCATCATGTAGCCACCGCCCTTGCCGCGCACGCTTTTAAGCAGGCCCGCCTTCATGAGCGGACGGACCAGCTGCTCCAGATACTTTTGCGAGATATGCTCGCGGTCGGCGACCTCGCGCAGGGCGATCTTGCCCTCGGCGTCACCAAGCGCTGCGATATAGATCATCAGTCGGAGGGCATAGCGGCCCTTAGAAGAAATGAGCATACCTACCCTCCCATCGCATCTGGGACAACATAACCAGCTTTGTTTGTCCCAAATCTTAAGTAAATGGGACAAACACAACAGGTTATTTTGTCCCAGAATTTGAAAAGTCGAGTGGATTAGTCGGGTTTTCCCTTGACTAACGCCGAACCCATAGTAACTTTATTCCGAGAAGATTCCTAGGGTTTAGTACACCTATGAGTACACCATATACAGAGAGGGACAGCATGAGCGCAAATCCGCTGCTTTCCATCGAAGGTCTGACCGCCTCCGTGGACGAGAAGACCATCCTCCACAACGTCAACCTCAACGTCGCCGCCGGCGAGACCCACGTGCTGATGGGACCCAACGGCGCCGGCAAGTCCACCCTCGGCCACCTGGTCATGGGCGACCCCGTCTACACGGTCAACGACGGCCGTATCGTCTTTGACGGCCAGGACATCACCGAGCTCACCACCGACAAGCGCTCGCGCGCCGGCCTGTTCCTGAGCTTCCAGGCACCGGTCGAGATCCCCGGCGTGCCGCTGTCGAGCTTTTTGCGTGCCAGCATCGCCGGCCGCCCTGGCCTAGAGATGAAGGGCAAGGAGTTCCGCCGTCGCGTCAAGGAGCTCGCGGCCGAGCTCAACATGGATACCGCCTATCTCAACCGCGAGCTGGGCGTGGGCTTCTCGGGCGGCGAGAAGAAGAAGGTCGAAATGCTCCAGCTTTTGCTGCTGCAGCCCAAGCTCGCCATCCTGGACGAGACCGACTCTGGTCTGGACGTCGACGCGCTTTCCACCGTCAGCCACGGCATGGACGCCTACCGCAAGAGCTGCGACGGCTCCATGCTCATCATCACGCACAACACGCGCATCCTGGAGCACCTGGATGTCGACCGCGTCCACGTTATGGTCAAGGGCCACATCGTACGCGAGGACGACGCCTCGCTGATCCCCTGGATCGACAAGAACGGCTTTGAGACCTTCGAGCGCGAGGCCGCCGAGCAGCGTGCCCAAGCTCAGGCCGCCGCTGCCGAGCAGCAGGCGTAAAGGGGCGACGCAATGACCAAGAACCGCACCGAGGTCGCGGACATCGACCGCAGCCTCTACGACTTCACCTATGGCGAGGAGGGATTCGAGCGCCTCGACGCCGGCATCACGCCCGACATCGTGCGCGAGATCAGCGCCAAGAAGGACGAGCCGCAGTGGATGCTCGACCTGCGCCTCAAGTCCCTCGAGATCTTCAACCGCTTCCCGGATCCGACGTGGGGTCCCTCCATCGAGGGCCTGGACATGGACAACATCGTCACCTACGTCAAGCCCAACACCGACCAAAAGCACGACTGGGAGTCGGTGCCCGACGACATCAAGAATACCTTTGAGCGCCTGGGCATCCCCGAGGCCGAGCGTAGCTACCTGGCAGGCGTCGGCGCGCAGTACGACTCCGAGCTGGTCTACCACAACATGCAGGACACAGCGTCTAAGATGGGCATCGTCTATTCCGGCATCGAGGAGGCCCTGCACGACCCGCAGTGGGAGCCGCTCATCCACGAGAAGTTCATGACGCTCATCCCGCCCACCGACCACAAGTTTGCGGCCCTGCACAGTGCCGTGTGGTCGGGCGGCTCGTTTGTCTACGTGCCCAAGGGCACCAAGCTCGACTTCCCGCTGCAGAGCTACTTCCGCCTTAACGCCAAGGGCGCCGGCCAGTTTGAGCACACGCTCATCATCGTCGAGGACGATGCCGACCTGCACTTTATCGAGGGTTGCTCCGCGCCCAAGTACAACGTGGCCAACCTCCACGCCGGCGCCGTCGAGCTCTTTGTGGGCAAGCGCGCACACCTGCGCTACTCGACCATCGAGAACTGGTCCAAGAACATGTACAACCTCAACACCAAGCGTGCGCGCGTGGACGAGGACGGCGACATCGAGTGGATCAGCGGCTCCTTCGGCAGCCACGTGGGCTACCTCTACCCCATGAGCGTGCTCAACGGCCGCCGCGCCCGCTCGAGCTTTACCGGCATCACCTTTGCCGGCGCCGGTCAAAACCTCGACACCGGCTGCAAGGTCGTGCTCAACGCGCCCGAGACCTCGGCAACTGTCGAGACCAAGGGCATCTCCAAGAGCGGCGGCATCCAGACGTTCCGCAGCTCTATCGTGGCGACACCCAAGGCTGAGGGCTCCAAGGCAACCGTGAGCTGCCAGTCGCTGATGCTCGACGACCAAAGCCGCTCCGACACTATTCCGGCCATGGACATCCGCGCCAAGAACGTCGACATCGGCCACGAGGCCACCATCGGCCGCATTGGCGACGATAAGGTATTCTACCTGATGAGCCGCGGTATCCCGGAGGAAGAGGCTCGCACCATGATCGTCAACGGCTTTGCCAACCCGGTCTCCAAGGAGCTACCGCTTGAGTACGCCGTCGAGATGAACAACCTGATCAAGCTCGAGATGGAAGGAGCGATCGGATAATGGAACAGACCACGAACACCGCTGCTACCACCCTTGAGCAGGTCAATGCGATGCCGGCTGCCACTTGGGGTTGGCTCAAGATGAACCAGACCAAGCTCGAGCTCTCTGACGAGCTTGCCGCCGCTCCCGCCGAGACCATTGAGGTTGAGGGCTTGGAAGAGCAGTTTACTGGCGTGGCAGACGCCTTCGACACCGCCATGGACGCCATGGCCGAGCGCTTCCCCGAGCGCCGCGCCTCCGCGCCCGGCGATGCCGCCGACCGCGCCCGCATCACGCCCGAGACCGAGCTCGACGTGCCCGCCACCTCCGTCTACCAGGCCGGTGCCATTAAGCTGGAGGAGGAGCTCTCCCCCGCTGAGGCCTTCGAGACTGGCATGGGCGAGGCTGCCTACACCTACCTGGCCGACCACGCCACCAAGCGCGTCGTCATCGATGTGCCCGCATACAAGCACGCCACGGTTACCGCGCGCGTGAATGGCGTCGACACTGCCGCGGCCATCGCCGCCATCGATGTCGTCGCCCGTCCGCAGGCAACGCTCGACCTGCAGATCGCCCTGGACTCCCCCGTTGCCGGCGAGGGCGTCGTGGGATCCGTGCTGCGCGTGTGCGCCCACGAGTACGCCACCGTCAACGTGGCCTGCACGCAGACGCTCGACGATAGCTGGATCGCACTCGACGACACCGGCCTGTTCCTGGACGAGGGCGCGCGCGTCAACGTGCAACACACCGTCCTGGGTGCCGGCGCCAGCGCCACCGGCCTTGCCGGCGATCTGTTGGGCGATACCGCCAAGGTAACCATCGATACTGACTACCTTGGCGCCCGCGAGCAGGTGCGCGACTTTAACTACGAGCTGCGCCACCGCGGTCGCAAGACCGAGTGCGAGATCGACGCCAACGGCGTGCTGACCGGCACGTCCAAGAAGGTCTACCGTGGCACCATCGACCTCGTGCACGGCTGCAAGGGTGCAACCGGCACCGAGCGCGAGACGGTGCTTTTGGCCAACAAGGGCGTCGACAACAAGACCATTCCCGTCATTCTCTGCGACGAGGACGACGTCGCCGGCAACCACGGCGCCACCATCGGTCACGTCCGCGACGAGCAGCTGTTCTACCTCGCCTGCCGCGGCCTTGACCAAAACGCCGCCGAGGACCTGTTCATCCGCGCCAAGCTGGAGGACGCCGCGCTTTCCGCCACCGACGAGCGCACCCGCGCCGCCGTCGTCCGCCTGGGCAACAACCTGATCGATAACTTTGAAGAGGAGCTCGCATGATCGACACCGAGCACGTTAAATGCGATACCTGCACCGCCCCCGAGCCCATGGAGCTCGACGCCAGCGACGAGGCTTCGCGCGGCTGGCCCACTGTGGACATCGAGACCAACCCCTACAAGGGCCAGTTCCCGCTGTTCCAGCAGCACCCCGAGATCGCCTTCCTCGATAGCGCCGCCACCGCGCAGCGCCCTGCCTGTGTGCTCGACGCCGAACGCGACTTCTATCAGCGCATGAACGCCAACCCCCTGCGCGGCCTGTACTCGCTGTCCGTCGAGGCCACCGACGCCATCGCGAAGGTCCGCCAACAGATCGCCGACCTCATCGGCGCCGCCCAGGCCAACGAGGTCGTCTTCACCCGCAACACGAGCGAGTCGCTCAACCTGGTCGCCAAGAGCTTTGCACCCACGGTGCTCGAGCCCGGTGACGAGGTCGTCATCACCATCATGGAGCACCACTCCAACCTAATCCCGTGGCAGCAGGTCTGCCGCGAAACCGGCGCCAAGCTCGTCTACCTCTACCCCACCAAGACCGGTCAACTCACCACCGAGGAGGTTCTGTCCAAGGTGGGCCCCAAGACCAAAATCTTGGCCGTGGGTCAGGTGTCTAACGTGCTGGGCGTCGAGAACCCGGTCAAGAATCTCGGCAAGCTCGTGCACAAGTACGGCGGCTATCTGGTCGTCGACGGCGCGCAGTCGCTGCCGCACATGCCGGTCGATGTGGCCGATCTGGGCGCCGACTTCTTTGCCTTTAGCGCGCACAAGGCCATGGGAGCCATGGGCATCGGCGTGCTGTGTGGCAAAATGGACCTGCTCAACGCCATGCCGCCCATGCTCACCGGCGGCGAGATGATCGACTCGGTCACCGAGCAGGACGCCGTCTGGGCGCCCGTTCCCGAGAAATTCGAGGCCGGCACGCAGGACGCCGCCGGCATCTTCGCCACGGGTGCGGCACTCGACTACCTGGTCAACACGGTGGGTTACGAGAACATCCAGGCCCGCGAGCAGGCACTCGTCCACTACCTGATGGGTGAGCTCATGCAGCTCGACTTTGTCCAGATCATCGGCTCCATCTATTGGGACAACCACCACGGCGTTGTGAGCTTTAACGTCAAGGGCATCCACCCGCACGACGTCGCGAGCATCATGGACATGGACGGCGTCTGCATCCGCGCCGGTCACCACTGCGCGCAGCCGCTGCTTACCTGGCTGGGCGTCGAGAACCTTGCCTGCTGCCGCGCCAGCGTGGCCTTCTACAACGACAAGGCCGACATCGACAAGTTCATCGCCGGCCTGCATCACGTTTGGAGCACGTTCAATGGGTAATCTGTACACCTCCACCACATTTATGGAGCACAACTCGCACCCCGACTATAAGTACGAGATGGATGCTCCCACGCACGAGCACGACGGCATCAACCCCAGCTGCGGCGACGAGCTCACCTTGCAGCTGCGCGTCGAGAACGGCGTGATCGAGGAGGCCTCCTTTACCGGCCACGGCTGCGCCATCAGTCAGGCTAGTGCCGACATCATGGCCGACCTCATCACCGGCGAGACCGTCGAGGAAGCTCACCGCCTGGCAGAGCTCTTCCTCGCCATGATCCGCGGCGAGCAGCTCTCCGAGGAGGACCTGGAAGACCTGGACGAAGCCGCCCAGCTCCAGGACATCTCGCACATGCCCGCCCGCGTCAAATGCGCCGAGCTCGCCTGGCGCACCCTCAACGGCATGCTCACGGGACAAAATAATCAGTAGAACTTGTCCCAAATCTTAAGATTTTTGTTGGCCGAATCGCTTGACAAGAGTGGTTCGGCCATTTTCTATTCCGAGAGCTCAGCCTGTGCCTTCACCCGCGCATAAGCGCGCACGATACGAGATACGGTACTCTTGCCAATCCCGGTATACCGCTCAATCTGGCGCACCGTAAAGCCAGCATTGTTCAATCCAACAATAACGGTATCGCGCTGCGCCGGCGGTGCAGTTTTAACCACATTGAGCGGAACCCCGAGGCTCTTCGCCATCTTGTCGGCAAAGGCGTGGCGTTCCCACTCTGTCTCTTTCATATCGCACAGCGCCGGCTCGCTACCGTCCGGCGTCGAAAGCGAATAGGCAATAAAGCCCTCGGCAGAACCAAAAAGTTCAAGCACGCAAGAAGGATCAGAAAATCCCCTCGCGGCATCGGCCGCATCACAGTCGTAAGAGCGCAGATGTTCCGCAAAGCTGCTCCAGGGATAACGCTCGATTAGGCTAACGCCCACCTCCTGCGGATCGGCGTGTACGGAGCGAATAGCCTCCATCACCTGCCAATCGGTATCGAGCGAACGCCGGTCAAAACGGTTCTGGAACAGATGGCCCGTGCGCCCCGTGCGTTTATTGAACCGCCGCGCGTACGTCAAAAGCAGCCGGTGCATCGCCGCGCTCATCGCGTCCTCGTAATCTGCAAGCACCAGACGCACGTGATTGCCCATAAGACACCAGGCGATAACCGTCACGCCCGCCTTGCGGCAGCACTCACGCATCAGCTCCAAAAACTCCCACCGGTCGTCATCGCCCTCAAAGATGAGCTGCTTGCCCGTACCGCGGGCACAGACATGGTAAAAGCCGGTAACCGTTCTCCAAACGCGCTGCATGGCGCTCCCTTCGCCGGGATCTGCTTGCCATCCAATACAGCACGATTGAAGCGTGCCATCAAAACATTCACGCAAAACAATTCGCTCACGCGGCCAAAGGCAGTAAACAGGCGGCGAACGGCACCGTTGCAACAGGTCAACCCCTGCAACGCATACAAGAGCTGCCCAAAAGCTTGCCCAAGACGGACCCCCTCTACGGAAGTTCGCGACCACAGAACATAGAGTTAAACCGTTTCAATTAAAACTTCCGGACTTCTCGCTACGAAAACTGAGCCGTTCGCCGAATATTCCGTGCATTTCGCGGTATTATAGGGGCTGCATGTCATGTCCCTTTCAAAGGGTCGCCCGGCAATCGCCAGCCACGGCCCCCAGACGGGACGCCAACACGATAGAGAGGAGAGGCATGCAGTACTCACAGGAAGTGGAGAACATGTGCCCCGTTGCCAAGGGTGCATACCACGGCCCCGCACCCATCCCCGAGGAGGGCAAGTGGGTCCAGGCTAAGGAGATTTCCGACATCTCCGGTCTTACGCACGGTGTGGGTTGGTGCGCACCTCAGCAGGGCGCCTGCAAGCTCACGCTGAACGTCAAGGACGGCATCATCGAGGAGGCCCTCGTTGAGACCATCGGCTGCTCCGGCATGACCCA
>CABUMU010000090.1 GCA_902492855.1 uncultured Collinsella sp.
CCATCACCTCGGTGCAGGCTGTCTACGTCCCCGCCGACGACCTGACCGACCCGGCTCCTGCCACGACGTTTACGCACCTCGACGCCACTACGGTTCTTTCGCGTAGCATTTCGTCGCTCGGCCTGTTCCCGGCCATCGACCCGCTCGCGTCTTCCTCCGACGCCCTCGATCCCTCGATCGTCGGCGAGGAGCACTACCGTGTCGCCGTTAAGGTTCAGGAGCTCCTGCAGGAGTACTCCGACCTTCAGGACATCATCGCCATTTTGGGTATGGACGAGCTGTCCGAGGAGCAGCGCCTTACGGTCAACCGCGCTCGTAAGATTCAGCAGTTCCTCTCGCAGTCCTTCCACGTCGCCGAGAAGTTCACCGGCAACCCCGGTGTCTACGTCCGCGTCGAGGATACCGTCCGCTCCTTTGCCGAGATTGTCGACGGCAAGGCCGATGACCTGCCCGAGCAGGCTTTCCGCTATGCTTCCACGATTGAGGACGTGCGCGAGCGCGCCCGCAAGATGGGGGAGAAGTAGGTTATGCGTATCCGCATCGTGTGCCCCGTGAGCTGCGCCTATGAGGGCGACGCTGCGTTTGTGTCGATTCCGTCCACGGATGGTGAGTTTGGCGTTCTGCCTGCTCACTCCAGCGAGATCTGCACGATCGACCGCGGTTACGTTCGCGTTTCCGATAAGGCCATGGGCACTGTCGACCACACGTTTGCCGTGGCCGGCGGCTATGCCCAGGTTGCGGACGATGTCGTGACCGTTCTCGCCGAGCGCGCTTGCGATTTGGCGACCGTCGATGCCGACAAGCTTAAAGCTGATATTCAAGGTTTTGAAGAGAAGCTGGGTAATTTGTCGGAGGATGATGCACGCCGCGCCTACCTCTATAATGAAATCGCATGGTGTAAGCTCAAGCTTGCCCAATAGTCAAACGATTTAGCGTTCGACCATTTGCGAACACATCATGCCCGGGATGGCCTAGCCACCCCGGGCATGCTTTTTGAAAGGGTAGACCTTGGATATTATCCGCGTTGAGGGTGGCCACGCCATCGGAGGCTCCGTGCCCGTTTCGGGTGCCAAGAACTCCGCGCTCAAACTCATGGCGGCAACGCTTCTGGCGCCGGGCAAGACGACGCTGCAGAACGTGCCAGATATTTCCGATGTCCACGTGATGGGCAAGGTGCTCAAGGGCATGGGCGCAACAATCGATGTTCTCGACGAGCACACGCTCGAGATTGATACCTCTCAGGTCGATTCCTGGGAGGCTCCCTATGAGCTCGTCGCTAAGATGCGTGCTTCCACCGCTGTCATGGGGCCTCTGTTGGGCCGCTTCCATCGCGCCAAGATTGCCATGCCGGGTGGCTGCAACCTGGGTGCTCGCAAGATCGACATGCATATTCTGGGTCTCGAGGCCCTGGGTGTTGAGTTCGACACCGCCCACGGTTACATCAACGCCAACGCGCCTCAGGGCCTGCGCGGTACCACCGTCACGCTCGAGTTTGCCAGTGTCGGTGCGACCGAGAACCTCATCATGGCTGCCGTGCGCGCGCGGGGTACCACTGTCATCGACAATGCCGCACGCGAGCCCGAGATCGTCGATCTCGCTAACATGCTCAACGAAATGGGTGCCAAGATTGTCGGCGCCGGTACGCCTGTCGTGACCATCGAGGGCGTGGAAGAGCTGCATCCTGTTACCCATCGCGTGGTGGGTGACCGTATCGAGGCCGGTACCTTTATCGTTGCCGGTGCGTTGATGGCCGACGATCGCGGTGTCGATGTCACGGGCTTTTGCCCCATTCACTTGGGCATGGTGCTCAAGAAGATGGAGCTCATGGGTATCGACTGCGAGCGCGTCGAGGATGGCGTCCATGTGAACCGTGCCGAGCGTATCAAGCCGGTCGACATCCAGACGCTTCCGTTCCCCGGCTTCCCGACGGACATGCAGGCGCAGATTATGGTACTCTCCGCCCTTGCCGATGGTAGCTCCGTTATCACCGAGAACATCTTCGAGAATCGTTTTATGTTCGCATCCGAGTTGGTTCGAATGGGTGCCGATATTCGCATCGAGAGCCACCACGCCATGATTCATGGCGTCAAGGGCTTCTCGGGTGCACAGGTTACCTCGCCCGATCTGCGTGGCGGAGCGGCCCTCGTCGTAGCGGGCTTGATCGCCGACGGGACGACCGAGGTTTCGGCCATCCATCACATCAAGCGCGGCTACGAGCAGTTTGTCGAAAAGCTGCAGGCGCTCGGCGCGCATGTCGAGCATGCTACCGTCCCCGATCCCGTCATCTACTAATACAGGTTGCCTATGTTTAATAAAAAGCCCCTCGCGGATACCACCGCCCGAAGACCCTCAACTGGTGCGCAGGCCAAGATCTACAGTCGCGATAACGTGGCTCGCTATTCCGAGCGCGCTCGTCAACGTCGTCGTAGCCACACGATTCGTCACGCCGCGCTCATTGTCGTGCTTGGCGTGCTGCTGAGTGCCACTACCGCTGCCGGCCTGTGGTTTGCCACCATTATGGGCAAGCTCGGCGATTCTAATGTCATTACCGACAATCTGCGTCGGGTTCTGGTTGACACCGATGAGGCAAAGGATCCGTTCTACGTGCTGCTTCTTGGCACCGACGGCCGTCCGGGCGAGGATACGTATCGTGCCGACTCGATTATCCTGGCACGCATCGACCCCACGCAAAAGCAGGCGACGCTCATTTCCGTTCCGCGCGACACCAAGGTCGAGTACAAGGGCGAGACCATGAAGATCAACGCCTGCCATACCGTTGGCGGCGCCGAGGCCATGGTCGAGGCGGTCAACGAGCTGTGCGGTGTTCAGATTTCCCACTATGCCGAGGTCAGCTTCGACGGTATGCAGGCGCTGATTGATTCGGTTGGCGGTATCGACATTAACGCAACCGATGATGTTGACGACCCCGAGCACCTGGATATTAAGATTACCGCTGGCCAGCAGCATATGGACGGTGCCACCGCCCTTACCTATGCCCGCTGCCGCTACACCTATGCCGACGGCGATTACACGCGCATGCGCCACCAGCGTCAGGTGCTTGGCGCCCTTGCCAACCAGATTCTCAATAACTTCGATGCCACGAAGATCTTTGGCCTGGTTAATTCGCTGTCCGATATGCTCGTAACCGATATGAGCGTTCAGGATATCGTGGCTACGGTCAATGCCATGCGCGGTATGGATGTCGACGGTATCTACTCGGCCAACCTGCCCTCGTACGCCGACGACAGCACCATGATCGACGGAGTGAGCTACGTCTTTGTCTACGAGGACGAGCTCAAGGAAATGATGGAGCGCGTCGATGCCGGCAAGGATCCCAAGGGTCCCAACACCATGGGTCTTTCCGACGGTTCCAGCTCTACGATCGGCGACCTGAACAACAACACGTCTGACGACTACGCAAACGGTACTGCAACCTCATCGGTCAGCTCTGACGATTCCGATGACTCAAGCGATTCGAGCGATTCGGACTACTACGAAGAGCCCACCGGCGACGGTAACGGCTACGAGGCCAACTACTAAGTTACGGCGTTTTACCAAACGCCGTAACGGCTCGACGCTGCGCGCCGCCCAAGGCGACAATTTGTCATTCAAAAGGCAGGGCATGACCAGAAGGTCAATGCCCTGCCTTTTTCATGCCAACTTGTTCGCCTTGGACGTCGCTCGCTGACGTTGGCTCAACCTGCGGTGCTGACTACTCCCCTTGCACCAAAAACCGCCCCGTTCTCGGTTTTGAGGACGGGGCGGTTTTGCTTACCTGGATTGTTCGAGTTCCCTATGCAAAGCGGGCGACGAGCTCCTGGAGCACGTCGGTCATCTTGACGAGCGAACTGACCGGGACGAACTCGTTGACGCCGTGGTAGCAATAGCCGCCGGTGGAAAGGTTGGGGCAGGGCAGACCGCGGAACGACAGCTGAGCGCCGTCGGTGCCGCCGCGAATCGGCAGCACTTGGGGCTCAACGCCGCAGGCAAGGTAGGCTTCCTTGGCAACATCAATAAGCTCGGGATAGTCACGAACGATCTCGGCCATATTTCGATACTGCTGCTTAATCTCGACCGTCACGCGCTCCTCACCCAGACGCTGGTTGAGCATCGAGGCGGCGGCATCAACAAGGTCGAGTTTCTGCTGGAACTTGGCGGCGTCATGGTCGCGGACGATATAGCGCGCTGTGGCGTGATCGACGGTCGCAGATACACCCTCAAGGTGATAAAAGCCCTCGTAGCCTTCCGTATACTCCGGGCGCTGCACGTAGGGGAGCAACGCGTTGAAGTCACAGAACAGATTGCCTGCGTTGACCATACGGCCCTTAGCGTCGCCCGGGTGGATGGACTGGCCCTCAAAGCGGACGGTCGCCTCGGCGGCGTTAAAGCACTCCCACTCCAGCTCGCCGATGGGGCCGCCGTCGACCGTGTAGGCGTACTTGCAGCCAAAGGTATCGATATCCAACAGCTCGGCTCCGTGGCCGATCTCCTCGTCAGGGCAGAAGCAAATGCCGAGTGCGGGATGGGGCAGAGAAGGGTCCTGAGCGATACGCGCGACAAGCGACATGATCTCGGCGACGCCTGCCTTGTCGTCCGCGCCCAGCAGCGTGGTGCCATCGCTGCAGACCAGGTCCTCACCCGCGAGGTCATTCAGGGCGGGAAGCTTGGCGGTACTCATGGCAACGGGCTTACCGTCAACCGTGCCGCAGACCAGGTCGCCGCCTTCGTAGTGTACGATATGCGGCTTCACGCCGGCGCCCGGTGCAACTTCGGTGGTGTCGAGATGGGCGATCAGGCCCAGGGCGGGCTTGTCCTCAGCGCCCGCACTTGCGGGGATATGCGCGCAGACATAGGCGCGCTCGGTCACGTGGGCATCTTCCGCACCAAGCTCGCGCAGCTCTTCAGCCAGCACGTTGGCAAGGTCAAACTGAACGGCGCTCGAGGGTACCTGGTCACAGTTTGCATCCTCGGACTGCGTGTTGATCTGGACGTAGCGCAAAAAGCGCTCGAGGACATCGGGGCTCGTGGTGGTGTTTTCCATAAAGACCGCTCCAATCTTGGTCGTCGTGTGCAACAAGAACTCTAGCACGGTATGCCACGGCATACCACGACGCTTGGATGGGGTAGAATCAGCCATTGAATGCAGAAGGGACGGAAGATCATGGATACGACAAATAGCTCGCGCGAACTGCATCTGACGGTGGCGAACGAAGACTACTTGGAGTGCATGGTTCGCATTGAAAGCGAAGAGGGGGAAACCAACGGTGTGCGATCGGTCGACATCGCGCAGCGCCTTGGCGTCTCCAAGGCATCGGTCAATAAAGCGGTTTCGGCGCTCAAGGCATCCGAGCTTGTCGAGCAATCGCACTACGGCAAGGTAATCCTGACCGATCGCGGCCGCGAGGTTGGCACGGCTATCTGGTACCGTCATCGCCTCATCCGCACGTTTTTGGTTCAGGAGCTCGGTGTCGAATTTGAGCGAGCCGATTCCGAGGCCTGCATGATGGAGCATGCGCTATCCGAGGACACGATGAGCCGCTGGCTCGCCTATCTCGAAAAGCAGGGAATCAGCGTCGAGGAATAGCGGGATATATATGGATACGAGTTATTACAATCGCTTTGGTGCCGAGGAACTTGCGCGCCGCTTGTCGAGCGAGACCTTGTTGGCGCAGGGCCCCATGGGCAGTGTTTTGTTGAGTGAGTACGATGCCGCCGACATTCCACCGGCGTTTTGGAATCTGGCAGAGCCGCAGACCGTTTCTCGTATCCATCGCTTGTATGTCGCCGCCGGCGCGCAGGTGCTCATTACCAATACCTTTCAGGCATCAAGCTATGCCCTCAAGCACGACCAGATTGCGCCGTCCGTGGCGGAGGTCAATCGCGGGGCCGTCGACGATGCCCGCCAGGCGCGCCCTCAGCTGCTGCTGGGCTCGATGGGCCCGATCGGTATTGAGTGGTTTGCCGAGGACTCTGCCGAGTATCGTGAAATCCGAGGCATTGCGCGCGAACAGGCGCACGCCTTGCTCAATGCTGGCGTTGACGGTCTGCTGATCGAGACGGTGACGTCTATCCGTAATTTGCAGCCCATGCTTGCCGGTGCCCGAGATGCCGCCGACGGCATGCCTGTTCTGGTGAGTTTTGTCGTTGACGAAAAAGGCGACCTGTTGGGCGATGGCCTCAACATCGAGGCAGCCGTTTTTTACGCCGAAAAACACGGCGCAAACTCGGTTGGTGTTAATTGCTGTTCGCTTGCGGCCGCGAACGCGGCGGTGCCCAGGATGGTTGCATCGGCGACTACTCCCGTCACGGTGCGTCCCAACGTAGGCGATCCGGTCCAGACTCAGGATGGCCCCGTATGGCACGAGAACCCCGAAGCTTTCGCGCGCGCATGCATCGAATGGAGACATGCCGGCGCCGCAATGGTGGGCAGTTGTTGTGGAACCACGGCAATCACTACGGCAGCGATGGCCGAGGCGCTCGATATATAAAGGGTAAAACCGCTCCATACGGGGCGGTTTTTTTTATTGCTTGCATGTCCTCGGCAGCATTTGCCCAAATGGTGAATGCGGGTGCCGGCAGGTTGTCGAGTGCGTGTTGCGGGTATACCTCACGCGTACCATGATCCAAACACTGTGAGGTGTCTGCGCGTGTGCGCGATAATTCATTTTGGAACTGACGGTTGGCGCGCTCGCGTCGATGAGGACTTCACTGCCGATAACGTTGCCCGTATCGCCGACGCCGTCGGCGAGTTGTGGCAAAAGACCAATCCGGGCAAAACGGTATATATAGGGTTCGACAACCGGCCTCTGGCGCGCGAGTTCGCTGAGCTTGCGGCGGGTGTGCTAGCAGCGCACGGGCTAGACGCCGTGCTCGCTTCGCGACCTGTCCCGACCCCTGCCCTTACGTGCGCGGCGGCCTATGACGGTGAGGCGTGCGGCGCGCTCATGGTGACGGGGTCCCATCATCCGCAGGGTTATCTGTGCCTCAAGATTCGCATGGGTGACGGCTCGACCGCCAACCAGGATGTCATCGAAGAGCTCGAAGAGACCATGGCTCCCGAGCCAATGGGGATCGAGGGGCAATATCGCACCGCGGATATCATTCCTGACTATATGCAGGCGGTGGCATCGTTTGTCGATGCCGAAGCCATCCGCGCCGCGCACCTGCGCGTGGTTGTCGATCCGATGGGCGGCGCAGCCCAGGGCTATCTGGCCGACTTGCTACGCGAGCTTGGCGTTGAGGTGCACGAGATTCACGCCGGGCAGGCGTCTGACCAAGAAGATATCTGCCCCGACCCCGTTGAGCCTTGGGTGGACACTTGCGAGCGCGCGGTTATCGAGGACGGAGCTTGCGCCGGCCTGGTGACCGACGGCGACGCCGATCGTATCGGCGCGGTTGACGAGCGCGGCAGATATATACATCCGCATCAGATCATGGCGCTCGTTTTGGGCGACTTGGTTCAATTTCGTAATTTGGAGGGGCGCGTCGTCGTCAATCTTTCGTGTTCGACGCTCGTGCGTCGCATTGCCGAGGCGCTTGGCTGCCGCGTGACCGTCAAACCAGTCGGTTTCAAATATATAGCGGCAGAGATGAAGAAGGGCGGCGTCCTCATAGGCGGTGAAGAAGCCGGTGGTATCGGCATCGCCGCGCATATGCCCGAGCGCGATGGAATCCTCGCCTGTCTGATTCTGTGTGAGCTTATGGCAAAGACGGACGCGCCTTTGGGCGTTCTGGTCGACCAACTCGAGGATAGTTTTGGTAAGACGAGTTACGGTCGACGGGATTTGCGCCTTGAGGCCGAAGATGCCGAAACGTTACGAACCCTGCTGCCGGGCGTAAACCCCAAGTCGATTTGTGGCAAGGTGCCGCAAAACGTTAGTCATATGGATGGCTTGCGTTTGGCATTCGAGGATGACACGTGGCTGCTGGTCCGTCCTAGCGGGACCGAACCAGTGGTGCGCGTCTACGCCGAGGGGTTCTCGGTGGAAGAACGTGATGAGTTGCTCGATGCTGGCTGTGCTTTAGCTAGGGGGACGTATCCGCTTTAACCATGAGACTGCCTTATATAAAGAGATGCTCGGCGAGCGGTAGTTAACGGCTGGCAAACGTTAGTCGGATCACAGGATGTGTAGGAAATGTGTACGCCCAGATTCCCGCCCCCGGGGCCCCTCCGGTCTGGCAATATATCTCCTTGCCGCGCGGCCCGGTCGGACCG
>CABUMU010000091.1 GCA_902492855.1 uncultured Collinsella sp.
TATTGATCTTGACCAAGATGCCGCCGCTGTCCTTGTCGGCCGTGCCGTCCTCCTTCTGCTGTCCATAGAAGAAGGTACCGTTAAACATGGCCTCCAGCGTCAGGCGCATGGTTTCGACATCAAAGGAATCGCCCAGCGTGCTGTTCATGAGCGTCAGCGTGTTGCCCATCGCCGCATAGCAGGTGCCCACATAAAGCCAGTCACCATAGCTCGCAGCCGCCCAAGTGTAGCTCTGGCCGCGATCGCCTTCGTTGTTGGCCGTATTACCATCGGCGCCCGGAACGGCAACGGCACCGTTACCCTGGTAGTCGACGATGCCATCCGGCTGCGACGTTCCTACCGTAGGATGCGAGAGCTTCTCAAAGGAATACCCATTTCCCGCATTGTAGGTAACGGCACCCGATGCGTCTTCGGCGTGCGCCGGCAGCGGCGATACCAAGATAGCGGCAAGCGCTGCCACCAAGCCAAGTGTTCCCACTCGTCTCATAAGGTTATAGCCTCCCCTGTCCTAAAGCCCAGTTTTAGCATTCTTCATTTCTGTCCACGGTTAATTGCAATCTGAGCACAGCAATAATCAGTGTATAAATATACACCTGTAATTTTTTGGACGGGTTCATAGATGCTCGATTGGTAGCGAATTCCGCGCAAACCGTCACCAAACTCCACTTTTGCCGCATCTAAAGGTTATTTTTGCGCAAATTTTTGGATGCCGATAGTCACAATGGGCAGGAGGCTGGTACCCACCGGAGAGGGCAACGCCTACATTTTCATAACGTAATAGCCCGCACCCCTCACTGCCGTCTCGAGTGTGTCGCGATCAACCGGGCGCTTCGAGCGCACGCGTGCCGTGTGGTCCGCGTACGTTACCGTAGCCCACACGCCATCAAGCGCATTGAGGGCATTCGTCACATTCCGGGCGCAGCCGTCGCAACTCATGCCGCCGATAAGGAGTTCCTCACGATAGGGGTAGTGGGACTCGTCGGTGTCTGCCACCACAACCTTTTTGGCCTTCTTGCCGCTCGCACCATCGCTGCAGCAACTCTTCCCGTGTGTCGAAGCGGCAATGCGACGCAGTCCAAAAAACATGCCGACGGCAATGACGGTCAGCACGATGAGATTCGCAGGGTTGAGCAAGTCACTCATGCGTTCCCCTTTCAGTAGCACTATCTAGATACCCCCATGGGGTGTCCCCATCTTAACCCAAAATCATGTCCGTTCGGTCAATTAGTTTTCCTCTTCAAACTTTTTTGTTGACCATGGCTTACTTTCGTGTATAAGTTTTCCTAGGCTAACAGTTTAGATCCGTAAGGAGCGACGTGACTCGAACCATAGACATCCCAACGTTTCAGGCAGCAGTCGTGCGCAACTGCTCCCCCACGCTCGCGGGCATCAAGCCGGCATCGCTCTTTACCTATCCAGGCACCTACGCCCACGGGGACGGCTCGACCGCAACAGAAACCATCGCAGAACGCCGAGCACGCCTGCTCAACGTTATCGCCCAGTGCAACCGCGAGCTTGACCCGCTTGGCATCCACCTGAGTGTTTTGGTCTGGCGGCCCTGCGGAGCGCTCGTGTACGTGTACCGAGCCAAAAGCCTCACCACCTATTTCGCGGACCCTCGCGCCAAAACGGCGCTCGCCTCGGAAGGCTACGACACGAGAGACCTTTCGACATGCCTTGTGCATTTGGCATCACGCATCACGCTCGCGAGTAATAACGTCGCGGAATGCGCCTGTAGCCAGACTCGATGCGCACTACCCCAGCAAGCTAGCTGCAGCAACGACTGCACCTGCGAGTTTCCGCACGAAATAGGCTACTTCCTAGGATATCCCTACGACGACGTGCACGAGTTTATCGTCCAGCGCGGCGAGAACTATAAGGTCTTTGGGGCCTGGAAGGTCTACGCAAATGTCGAGCAGGCACTTGCGACGTTTGATGCCTACCGCGCCTGCACCCAATACTTCACCTTTGTCTATCAGCAGGGCTACAGCTTGGCGCAACTTGCCCAGGCAACCCGATAGAACATAGAAGCCGTGGCAACCTGCCGCACAACTGAAAGGACTCAACATGAGCAAGATCGCCGTCGTCTACTGGAGCGGCACGGGCAACACCGAGGCCATGGCAAACCTCGTTGCCGAAGGTGCAACCGATGCCGGCGCCGAGGCAGAGGTCATCTCCTGCGCCGACTTCTCCGCAGACAAGGCCGCTGGCTATGACGCTATCGCCTTCGGCTGCCCCGCCATGGGTTCCGAGGAGCTTGAATATGATGAGTTCCAGCCCATGTGGGATGAGGTCAAGGAGACCCTCGGCGATAAGAAGGTCGTCCTCTTTGGCTCTTATTCGTGGGCCGAGGGCGAATGGATGGACAACTGGAAGGCGGACGCCGACGAGGAGGGCGTCAACGTCGTCGATTCCGTCATCTGCTACGACGCCCCCGATGATGAGAGCGAAGCGGCCTGCCGCGCCCTTGGAGCCGAGCTCGCCTAGCGGCAATGAGCTCCGCCCGCAACGCGCATTGCAACAAAACACATTCGCGTCCCAACAAAAACGGGAGCCGGATCACATCCGGCTCCCGTTTTCTGCTATGTCAGTCATATAAAGCGGCTACGAGATATTGCCCAAGAACGCCTTGGTGCGCTCGCTCTTGGGGTGGTCGAAGACCTCGCTCGGCGTACCCTCTTCCACAATGACGCCGCCGTCCATAAAGACGACGCGGTCGGCGACATCGCGGGCAAAGCCCATCTCGTGCGTCACGACGATCATGGTCATACCGTCGTGCGCCAGGTCGCGCATGACGCCCAGAACGTCGCGCACGAGCTCAGGGTCGAGCGCCGACGTGGCCTCGTCAAAGAGCATCACGTGCGGGTTCATCGACAGGGCGCGGGCGATGGCCACGCGCTGCTGCTGGCCGCCCGAGAGCTGGCTCGGCATAAAGTCGATGCGCTCGGCCAGGCCGACCTTGGTCAGCTCCTCGACGGCGATCTTCTCGGCCTCTTCCTTGCTGCGCTTGAGCACCTTTTGCTGCGCAAGCATGACGTTCTTTTTGACCGACAGGTGCGGGAACAGGTTGAACTGCTGAAACACCATGCCCAGGTGCGTGCGCACTTTGTTGAGGTCGACGCCCTTGGCACACACATCCACGCCCTCGACGACAATCGAGCCGCTCGTGGGATGCTCCAGGCGATTGATGCAGCGAAGCATCGTCGACTTGCCCGAGCCTGAGGGGCCCAAGACCACAACGACCTCACCCTTGTGCACATCCAGATCGCTATCGCGCAGGACCACGTTGTCCCCAAAGGCCTTCTGGAGGTTCTTGATGCTGACGACGACCTCGTTCGAGTTATTGGTTTCGCTCATGATAGGACCTCCTTACAGACCGGCGATGTGATCGGCGGGCGTCGCGACAACCTGTCCGGCGCTCTTGGCGGGACGCTTCTTCTTGGTCTCGGCCGTGCCCAAAAGCCTCGCCTCAAGACCGCTCACCAAGCGAGCGAGCGGCAGGGTGATGACCAGATAGAACAGGGCGGCAACCACGTACGGTGTAATGGAGCCCGTCGTGGCCACGATGGTACGGGCGTTCATGACGATCTCGACCACACCCACGGCGGCAAGCAGCGACGTATCCTTGTAAAGCAAGATAAACTCGCTGGTCAGCGTAGGCAAAACATTACGGAACGTCTGCGGAATCATGACATAGAGCAGCGTCTGGAACGCGTTCATGCCCAGCGAACGCGCAGCCTCGTTTTGGCCCTTGGGGATCGATTGAATACCGGCACGGAAGATCTCGCATAGGTACGCAGACGAGTTCATGGCCATGACGATAACGCCAAGCACGTAGTCATCAACCTTGACGCCGGCCAACGGCAGACCGAAGAACGCGATATAGATCTGCAGGAACGCCGGCGTACCGCGGATGATATTCACATAGATGCCGGCAAGGCAACGCAGGATGCGCGACTTGGATATGCGCATGAGCGACAGGGCAAAGCCAAAGGGAATTGCCAGCGGAAACGCCACAAGCACGATCGAGAGCGACATAAGGAAGCCCTTAAAGACGATCGGCAGGCTTTGGACCAAAATGACCGGGTTCAAGAACAGGCGCAGGAACATATTGGAGTTCCAGGCCTCGACCCACGGCTGCTCCTTAAGATCGGCCAGGAAGTTATCGAAGGCCGTCACGCCCTTGATCTCGACGGAAGGAATTTTTGAAATCTTCTTGGTCGAACCGTCGGCGAGCGTATAGGTGCCGCTAAAGGCCTCTTCGCCGCCCTCGACGGGAAACGTCACGCCGTAAACCTCGACACGGAAATAGCCGCCGGCAGGCGCCGTCTCGCCAAAATCAATCTTGAGCGTCTGGCCGTCAGCCTTGCACGTGGGCTTCATGGGCGTACGATCCATGAGGTCCTCGCCCGAGAGCATCGTCAATCGCGTGTCATCGGTACCAAACGTCGTGCCGTCGACAAACGTCAGCGAAAGACCGCTCAGCTCCTCATCGGCATCGGCCTGGACCTCCCAGGTAATGCGCGTCTCGGTACCGCCGACCACAGCGCTGCCCGAACCAGTGTTGGGTCGGGCGGTAATCTTTGCGGTCTCAAGCGCCTGGGCGGTCGTGGGCGCATATGCCCCTGCGCACACCAGCGCGAGCGTCACGGCCATGGCGCAGGCTAGCTTTTGAAGCAAGGCGGGCAGTGGAAAACGCTGCTCCGCGGCTCCTTTGTTCAGTCGAGACAAGGTGGCTCCTATCGTAGAAGTTGCCGGCAAAACGAGACGGAAATACTCTCCGTCAAGAGAAGCGCAAAGGCCCTCTCCGCCAAAACGGAAAGGGCCCGCGAGCAATCAAGTAGCTATTTTACTTGATGTTGTACTTAGCCATGAGGGCGTCAACGGTACCGTCGTCGGTCAGGTCCTTGATGGCCTGGTTGATGTCGTCCTTGAGCTTGGTGTTGCCCTGGTTGATGGCGATGGCGTACTCCTCGCCAGTGCTAATCTGCTTAATGGTCTGGCAGGTGTTGAACTGCTCGGCGGTCAGCTGGCTGGCAACGGAGCGGTTGGTGACTACGGCGTCGCCCTTATCGGACTGCAGGGCGCTGAAGCACTCGGTGGCGTCCTTGTAGGGGACAATCTTGGCCTTGGGGAAGTTCTCCTGGGCAAAGGACTCGGCGGTCGAGCCAGACTGGACGATGATGGTAGCATCGGTGTTGTTGAGCTTCTCGCTGTAGTTGTCGGCCGTGATGTCGGTGTTATCGACCTTGGTCACGATAGCCTGATCGTCCATGTAGTAGGAATCGGAGAAAGTGACTTCCTTCTCACGCTCGGGCGTGTCGGTGATAGCCGCGATGGAGACGTCATATTTGGCACCCGAAGCGACGCCCGGAACCAGCGTGTCAAAGTCATTGTTGACATACTCGACATCCAGGCCCAGCTTGTCGCCGATAGCCTTGATGAGCTCAAGGTCAAAGCCCTGATAATCGCCGTTGTCATCCTTGTACTCAAACGGAGCGTACTCGGCAGAGGTGCCGACGGTCAGCGTACCGTCCTTGACGAGCGCGTACTCCTTGGAGCCGTCGACCTTCTCGACCTTAGCGTCGTCAGAGCTGCTGGAACCGGCATCAGAACCAGAGGTGGCGTTGGACGAGCCGCAGCCCGTCAGAGCGAGGGCGAGCGCCATAGCACCCGTGGCGGCAAATGCGCCAAGCTTCTTCAGCTTCATAATCAGTCTCCTTCCAATGACCCCACGTGATTCAGAGGTCTGCAAAAACTGAGGGTTATTATGCACCCGCTTGGAAGAATCTGGAATTAGAAAACTGATTGAAACAAACCCATAACGTGAATGGAGCGCTCCACTTTATGGCAGCCATTACTGCTGCAACGACCTTAACAGTTTGATTTCAGCCGCATAACCTGCAAGTTCGTTCGGTGTCTCCAAGATGAATGGCAATGCGCGCAAGCGGCCATTCGATACAATATTCTGTATAACCTGCATACCGCCGCCAAACTCTTCACTACCCAGGTAGCCCTTGCCGATGCACTCGTGGCGATCCTTATGGGCGCCGCAGGGATTCTTGGAGTCATTGATGTGCACGGCGCGCAGGCGCTCGATACCCACCACGCGATCGAACTCGTCAAGCACACCGTCAAGATCGCGGACGATGTCATAGCCGGCGTCATTCACATGGCAGGTATCTAGGCAAACGCCCAACTTGGCCGACAGCTCGGGGCGCTTGTCGGCAACGCCCTCGATGATTAGCGCCAGCTCCTCAAAGCTGCGGCCCACCTCGGTGCCCTTGCCGGCCATGGTCTCGAGCAGCACCGTCGTCTGCTGGCCCTCAAACATCACCTGGCACAGCGTATCAACAATCATCTGAATGCCGGCGTCGGAGCCCTGCCCCACATGCGCACCGGGATGGAAGTTGTAGTAGTTGCCGGGCAGTGCTTCCATACGCTGCAGATCCTCGGCCATGGCCTCCAGGGCAAACTCGCGCGCCCGCTCCTTAGCGGAGCAGGGGTTATAGGTATACGGGGCATGAGCCACGAGCGGGCCAAAGTCGTTTTGCTCCATAAGCTCGCGCAGGGCCGCCACGTCATCCATGTCAAGGTCTTTTGCCTTGCCACCTCGCGGGTTGCGCGTAAAGAACGCAAAGGTATTGGCGCCAATGGACAACGCCGTCTCCCCCATCGCCCGATAGCCCTTCGTCGTCGAAAGATGACACCCGATCGTCAGCATCTCCAACTCCCCCTCATCAGTTGCGGAAAAATACGGTCTATTGGTGCCTTATTTTGGCGCAAACAGACCGTATTCCACCGCAAGTTATAAAAGGGGCATCAGGGGCAAAGGCCTCCAAGGCATTCCAGGCGCTGGCGCCATGCCCCCGCGCCCTAAAGTTTTAAGCGAATCGCATCGATGATGTGCGCACAGCGCTGCGTGGCGGCAAGGGGCATGACGGGACTCTCGAGTTTCCCCGCCCAGATGAGCTGGGTCGCATGCTGGATTTCGCCGTAGAAATCATCGATCTCAAACGGGGCATTTATTTCTAGCGTTCGACCGTCGGAATACTTCACATGGGCGAGCTCGGGGCGATGGAGACGCTCGATTTCCAACGAGCCCCGCTCACAGGCAATCGTTAAGCGGCTTTCATATGTTGCTTTGCCGTCGCACGCCATATGAATGGGTATACCGCCGACGCTCATATGGATCTCGTCGGCCCAATCGACGCGGCCGCCCGATACGTCACGCCAGCGAACTTCACGGGACGAAACCTCGCACGCGCCCGCGAGCAAATCCTCAAACCAACCGACCGCATAACAGCCCATGTCATATAGACAGCCGCCCTGCAACGGATCAAGCAGATAGCCCGAAGGAGGCTCGCCGTAATCGAGCTTTTGCACGCTTTCAATCGAGACAATACGGCCAAGCTCACCCGACGCAAGCAAGTCCTTCACGCGAGTGCGCATCGGGCAAAACCGATTCTTCATCGCCTCCATAAACAGCACGCCGCGCTCACGAGAGGTGGAGGCAATCGAGAGAGCCTCTTCCTCACTCAAAACGGCCGGCTTTTCGCACAGCACGGCCTTTCCGGCGCGCAGCGCGCGACAGGCCCAACGCGTATGCATGCCATGCGGAAGAGCCAAGTAGATTGCGTCGACATCGGGGTCGGCAATCAGCGCGTCATAAGCCGCATTGCCGTTATCGTCGACCGAGACATGGCCATGCGCAGCATCGATCGAAAACGCTCGGCAAAATTCCTCGACATGTGCAGGAGTGCGGCCGGCCGCAGCCACCAGCCGTGCCCCGTCCACCTCCTTGAGCGACGATGCAAATCGATGCGAAATGTGTCCAGCGCCCAAAACGCCCCAACGGACCTCGCGCAAATCATCACATGAATCCCGATGACCCACGACAGCCCCCTTCAGTTGCGGTGAAATAGTTCCTGTTTGGCCCCTATTCTGCCGCAAACAGGAACTATTCCACCGCAAGTTATAAAAGGGTCATGAGGAGCGCGTTTTGCCGAAGGCCTTAAGCACTGCCGTCACGGGTCCAGGCTGAAAACGGCGGCGTACGTCGTCCACACGCCCGGGGATATCGAT
>CABUMU010000092.1 GCA_902492855.1 uncultured Collinsella sp.
TGGCGACGACGCGCGCATGAACGTTCCGGGCGTGGCAACGGGCAACTGGACTTGGAAGGCTGACGAGGCGGACATTGCCGCCGCTGAGAACAAAACCGCACAGCTCCTGCGCAACAACCATAGATTCTGGGGCGAAGCGTGATAAAACCCCCGATATAGGGTACAGTTACAGACGTTTGAATTTTTGCGGGCAGAGTAATCTGCCCGCTTTGTGCTGAAAAGGAAGTATTATGGCGCGCTACGATTACAAGTGCTCGAGCTGCGGCAACGTGTTTGAGGTTGAGCATCCCATGTCCGAGACTCCCGAGGTCGTGTGCCCCAGCTGCGGTGCCCCGGCGGCCATGACCTTCTCGGCCAGCGGCATTAAATTTGAGGGTAGCGGTTTCTACAACACCGACCAGCGAAGCGGTGGCGCCAGCACCAGCGCCACCAGCGGCTGCTGCGCCAACTGCCCGCATAACCACTAGAAACAACGCGGCCCCGCGATCAACACCGATCGCGGGGCTAATTCTTTTTGTGTTGCAGGTAGCTCTATGAGTTGCGGTGAAATAAGGACTGTTTGGCGGGTGGAAGCCGCTATTCAATCCCTATTTCACCGCAACTTAATTGTTACTTGTGGACCATTCTGGCGCAGAAGTGGCCATCGTAGGAGTCGGCGTTTACAGGGACGCTTTGGAAGAGGCCTCGATCGTTCTGACGTACGGAGACGAGCTTCTTGGCCTGATCGAACTCGGGGAGTTGCAGAATCAGTGCCTCGGAAAGCGGTGCCACGCTAAAGCCGGCGCCCTCGGAAGAAGCGAGGAACGCGTCCACCACCTGCGTGTTCTCCTCGTCGAAGACCGAGCACGTCGAATAGATGAGCTCGCCGCCGCCGGCCACGCGCGCGGCGGCTTCCTTGAGCATCGTCAGCTGCAGTTTGGGCAGCTCAACCGTCACATCGTTTTCGGTCAGGCGCCACGGGATCTCGGGATGACGGCGCATGGTGCCGGTGCCCGAGCACGGCGCATCGATAAAGACCGTGTCGAACTTAACCGGCTCGCCAAGCATGGCATCAAAAGATGTGAGCACCTCATCAAGCTCGCAGGCATCACCCGAAACCGTACGAACGCCCTGAATACCGGCCTTATGCAGACGAGCGAGATTCAGATCGCACTTGCGATCATGCAGATCGAGCGCCGTATGCTGACGCTCATAGCCCGCACGCTTGGCCTGACACATCATCACATAGGTCTTGGTGCCACGACCGGCACCAATCTCAAGGCAGCTTCCAGGGCGCGTGGCTGCCGTGGCGATAAGCTGCGCGTTGAGATCAGATGCCACCGCGGCAGCACGCTCAAACACACCCGAAGCAACGGTAACCTGGGCATCAACCGGCGCATGACAACCCGGGAACACGGGTGCCACAAGCTGCGAGACATACGGATCGGGCTTGGTCGCAAAGGCGTTCTCATGCAGGGCCAGCGGCGCGGGGGCCAGATTGCCGGCAAAGTTAAGCGCACCCTCTGGCGTGTCGAACGATGCCATAATGCGAGCGCACAGCCAACGCGGCAGACCCATCAGGCGCGACAGACGAACCAAGCGTCGCTCAGACTCATCCACATCAGACGCCGTGGCAAAGTCCTCAATATTGTCCGCGACCTTATGCAGTACGGCGTTAGCCAAACCAGCGGCGGACTTAGCACCGCTGCGCACCAGCTCAACACCCTGACTTACGGCAACGCGGCCAGGCGTATACAGATAGAGCATCTCGAAGGCCGAGATACGAAGCGCCATGCGAACGCGCGGCGCAACCTTTTTAGGCTTATCAAGAAACTGATCGAGCAGTTCGTCCAAAATGCCCTGCGTGGCGGCAACACCGAGCGCCAAACGCGCGGCAAAAGCGGAATCGCGCTGGTCAATAGCCTTGGCCGATGCGCGAGAGGACAGCACGTCACGCGCATACATGCCGCGGCGATCGGCCTCCATTAGCACATCGAGCGCAAGCTTGCGCGCAGGAGACAGCTTGCTCATGACAAAACACCCCACGAAAGATCGGCACCCTGCAGGCCAGCAGCCCAGGCAGAAGCGGCCATAGCACGCTTGCCATCAGGCTTAACCTCGAGCAACTCAACCGTGCCATCGGAAAGACCGAGGTAAACACGCTTGTTTTTAACGTCAACAGTGCCCTCGCCAAGCGACACATCAGCCGGCGCAGCATTGAGCACGCGCACGGTCTTGCCGGCAATCACGCAACGAGCAGGCGCGGTGTCGGACGAGGCGAGCACATGACGCACGCAATCGAGCGCAGCCATCTGCGGATCCAGACGCATCTCCAGCTTGGAAATCTTGGCAGCATGGGTAACGAGTGCCTCATCCTGATCAGTCCACACGGCGGTGCCATCGGCAAGAGAAGGAAGCGTATCGGCAAGCAGTTTGCCGCCAAGCTCACCAAGCTCCATGGTCAGCGCCTCAGTATGCTTACCGGCAACCGACGTGGAAGCCTGAGCACAATAAGCACCAGTATCCACGCCATGCCCAATGCGCATAATGGAAACGCCAGCAATCTCATCACCAGCAAGAATGGCACGCTGAATGGGAGCAGCCCCACGCCAACGAGGCAGCAAGGACGCATGGACATTCACAATGCCGAGCGGTGCCATATGCAGCACGTCATCAGGCAAAATGCAACCATAAGCAGCCACACAGAAAATGTCAGCCTGGGCAGCCCGGAGCGCCTCAACAACCTCAGGCGTCATACGATTGGCCTCAACAACCGGCAACCCCAGCTCAAGCGCCTTGGCCTTAACAGGAGACGGCTCAAGCTTCTTACCACGCCCACGAACAGCATCGGGACGAGTAACAACAAGTGCAATCTCGTTCCCAGCCTCAACAAGCGAAGTCAGCGAAGGCACAGCAAAATCAGGCGTACCCATAAAAACAATACGCATAAAGAACGTCTCCCCTCAACCAAAGCCGAGACGGCTACAAATTAACTGCGGAAAGCCGAGTCACCAGTCCATCCGCAATAACAATTCAACAAGAACAAATATACCCAAAACCAAAGAAAGAGCCGCAATAAAAGCAGCTCTCTCTCAACAAAGACTATCAGCGAAGACGCCCCTCCCTTGCCCAACGGCACCCGGGCGAAAAGGAGCACGAAAACGCAGTCCCCTTCCGCCGCAGGGCTTAGGTTATTGCTCCACGCGCAGTTCCGCACGAGCCGAAGAGCACTTAATGTGCTCTTCGTGCGAGCAGGACTGTTTGAGCATGGAGCAAAACCTAAGCCCTGCGGCGGAAGGGGACGGTGGGACCTACTCCGTCTCGCCCGGTCGAGCGCCGCGGGCCAGGGCGTCCTGGTACTCCTTGACGGCCTTGAGCCTCTGCATCGGCTTCAGTCGCTCGAACATAGTGTTGCCGTGCAGGTGATCAATCTCGTGCTGCAGGCACACGCAGAACAGATCGCCCGTGGCCTCATAGCGAATCAGGTTGGCATCCAAGTCGTACGCCTCGACGACGACATGGTCGGGACGCTCGATCTCACAGCTAATGCCAGGAATGGAAAGGCAGCCCTCACTAAAGGGCACCAGATGGTCGCTCTGCTCAACAATAACGGGATTGATGAGCACGTACGGGTCGTAGTCGTTCTTGTCGCTGTAGTCGCAGTCGATGGTGACGAGCTGGATGAGCTCGCCGATCTGCGGAGCAGCCAGGCCGCAGCCACCGTTCTCGAACATCATCTTCTTCATCTTCTCGGCAAGCGCCTCGATCGCCGGGGTGATCTCCTCGATGACGGCGCACTCCTGGCGCAGACGAGGGTCGGGCGACAGTACGATTCCGTTGGCTTCCATGGCCATCCTTTCGAGTTGTTACATCAAATCATAGGCGTCGACGTCAACGCTCACGCTCACGCCGCGCACAGAGCCCACCTCTTTGAGGCAGGCGTCGATATCATCAGAGACATGGTACCCCACGGGCGACTTCACAAGCAGATGGAAGCGGTAACGGTCCTTGGCTCTCTCGATTACACACGAAGCCGGGCCCAGCACCTGCGGCACAGCACTCCCCGCCCGTAAAAAGTCGGGCGCGGCGGCATGCCAGCGTCGCTTAAGAAGCTTTGCAATGCGCCCGATGTAGTCCTGCGCGTCGTCTCGGTTCGCCGACCACACCAAGATGTTGACCAGGCGAACAAACGGCGGGTACAGCGCGTCGCGGCGCTGATCCAGGTCGTAGTCGGTAAAGACCGAACGGTCGTGCTCAGCGACGGCGCGAATGACCGGATCCTCGGGCAGGTAGGTCTGGATGATCACCTCGCCGGGACGATCGCCGCGGCCGGCGCGTCCCGCAACCTGCTCCAGCAGATCGTAGGCGCGCTCCCCTGCGCGAAAATCAGGCAGCTTGAGGGCAAAGTCGGCATTGACCACGCCCACGAGCGTGACCTCGGGAAAATCGAGACCCTTTGCGATCATTTGGGTGCCCAGCAACACGGCACAATCCGCCGTGTCGAACTGCTCGAGCAGCTTTTTGTGCGCATCCTTGCCGCGCGTGGAATCGGCATCCATGCGAATAATGGCAACATCCTCGGGAAGCATCTGATGCAGTGCGTCCTCGATCTGCTGCGTGCCCAGACCCATTTTTGCCAGGTAGCGACTGCCACATTTGGGGCATCGGCTCGTGGGCGCGGGATACGGCTGCACGCGCCAAGACGAACCGCAGGTGTGACATTGCAGCGTGTGCGTGCGCTCGTGATACGTAAGCGCGGTTGAGCAGTGGTTGCAGGTAGGGACGCAGCCGCACTCGCGGCACATCAGGAATGGCGCAAAGCCACGGCGATTGTGCAACAGCACGGCTTTTTCACGGCGCTTGACCACACGCTCCAGGCCTTCCATCAGTGGTTTTGAGAACATGGAGCGACTGCCGTGAGAAAACTCACGGCGCAGGTCGGCAATGCGGACTGTCGGCAGCACGGCGTGTCCCGGGCGCTCGGGCATCTCGACGCGCGTCCAGGTGGCACCGTTATACGTGCCACGGCGGCAGCGATCGAGGGCCTCGGCCGAGGGCGTGGCGGAGCCCAACACGAGCGGGCAGCGGTAGCGGCGCGCCATCTCGGCCGCCACCTCGCGCGCGTGGTAGCGCGGGCTGGAGCCCTGCTTGTAGCTGGTCTCGTGCTCCTCGTCGATGATGATGAGGCCCAAGTCGCTGAGCGGGCAAAAGAGCGCCGAGCGCCCACGACCACGCGCGCGGCACCGCTGGCGACCATATCCCACTGGTCCAGGCGCTCGCCGGCCGAGAGGCGCGAATGGAACACGGCGACCGTCTCGCCAAAACGCAAGCGGAAGCGGCCGACGGTCTGAGCCGTCAGCGAGATCTCGGGCACGAGCACGCAGGCCGAACGACCGGCCGCCAGCACGCGCTCGATGGCGGAGAGGTACACCTCGGTTTTGCCGGAGCCGGTGACGCCGTCGACCAGCACCACGTCGCCATGAGCGTCCAGACGGGCGCGCTCAATCTGCGCGAGTGCCTGTTGCTGGCCGTTCGTGAGCGCGACTGGTGCCTTACCGCTTGCCGAGGAGAGCGTGGTCTGTTCATTGCAGCCACGCCACGCACGGCGTTCCTCCACCACCACGACGCCGCGCTTTTCGAGCGCCTTGATGGTAGCCGACATGCTGTTATAGAGCAGGTTGAGGTCGCGCGTCGTGACCGGTCCGCACTGCAGTGCCTCGATGAGCTGACGCTGGCGGACCGCGGTCTTGGGCGGCGTGTAGTCGAAACCCTCGGGTGTGAGCATGACCCAGCGATTTTGGATAGGCTTGACGGCGGGGCGCTCGACAGTCCACACGCCGTCGTCGCCCTTGACCACGCGCGGGCTTCCGCCCGGTGGCAAGAACAGGCGTAGGCACTCGGAAAGCGTCGCGACATACTCGTAGCTCATCCAGCGTGCAATACGGGCGGACTCGGCGCCAAAGAGCGGTTTGCTGAGGATGGTCTCGATGGGCTTGATGCGCGCGGTGTCGAGGGTAATGTTGCCTTGCAAGTCGCCCAGTTCGGGCGCAATATCGACGATATAGCCTGCGGCGGCACGGTTACCAAAGTGGACCAGGACCGTTGATCCGATCTGCGCTTCGCTAGCAAGGGGTTGAGGAATGCCATAGGCAAACGGCTCGGACAGCGCACGCGTCGGGATGTCGAGAACCACGCTCGCATAGGCGACGATGGGCTCAGGTGCGGGCTCGGGCTGCGCCGGGGCGGCGGCAGGAGCCGCGGACTTCGGAGCTTCCTCCGGTTCCGGCGAACCAAACAGCGAAAGTTGCTCGACCATGGCCCCAGCACCTCCTATCCCATACGTCTACAGAAACAAGAGCCCCGCTCGGGTGAACGGGGCTCGGATACATACGTTTGCGCAGCGATTACAGCGCCATCGTGCGGGCGCGGTCGATGCGCGCCAAGCAATCGTCGCGGCCGACGAGTGCCATGGTCTCGCCCAACGGAGGGCTCACCATGTTGCCGCAAACGGCGACGCGCACGGCCTGGAACACCACGCGCTTCTTAAGGTCCATCTGCTCGGGCAACGGCTCAAGCGCAGCGTCGATGTTGGCAGCAGTCCACTCGTCCACGCCCTCGAGCGCGGCCTTGGCGGCATCCAGAATGGCACCCATGCCCTCCTTGGCCAGGCCCTTGTTGACGGACTTCTCGTCATACTCGAGCGTCTCGGCCGTGGCAAAGATGGGGGCGGCGACGGTCACGGCGTCGGCCGGCATCTTAGTGCGCGGCTTGACGATAGCGGCAAGCGCGTCGATCCAGTCCTCGCCGTACTCGACGTTGCCCTCGATGAGGCCCGCCTCGTGCAGCACGGGGACCATAATCTCGTCGGCAAACTGGGCGTCGGACATGCCGTTGATGTACTCGGCATTGACCCAGTCGAGCTTCTTGGGGTCGAAAGTCGCGGGGTTCTTGGAGATGCGATCGAGCGAGAACTTGCTGGCCAGGACGTCGCGCGGGATGATCGTGGTCTCGCCGTCGAGCGACCAGCCGAGCAGCGCCAGGTAGTTGACGAAGGCATCGGACAGGTATCCCGCGTCGCGGTATTCCTCCACCGAGGTGGCGCCGTGGCGCTTGGAGAGCTTCTTGCCGTCGGCGCCCAGGATCATGGAGATGTGCGCGAACGTGGGCACGGGCGCGCCGAGGGCCTCGTAGACCATGACCTGGCGCGGGGTGTTGGACAGGTGGTCGTCGCCACGGATGACATGGGTGATCTTCATCATGGCGTCGTCGACGACGGTCGCGAAGTTGTACGTGGGCGTGCCGTCGGAGCGGAAGATGACAAAGTCGTCGAGCTCCTTGGCGTCGAAGGTCACCTCGCCGTGGACAGCGTCGTGGATGACGACGTCTCCGCGGTCCTCGGGCACCTTAATGCGCAGGACGTAGGACTCGCCGGCCTCGATGCGGCGGCGGGCCTCCTCGGGATCAAGATCGCGGCAACGGCGCTGATAACCCTGGAAGGGGTCCTTGCGCTCCTGCGCGGCCTTGCGGTCGGCGTCGAGCTGCTCCTTGGTGCAGAAGCAGGGATAGGCCTTGCCCTCGTCCCAAAGCTTCTGGGCGGCCTGCTTGTACAGGTCCAAGCGCTCGGTCTGGGCATAGGGGCCAAAATCGCCGCCAACCTCGGGACCCTCGTCCCAGTCCAGGCCCAGCCAACGCATGGCGCGCAGGATGATCTGCGTGTTCTCGTCGGTGGAGCGGGTGGGGTCGGTGTCGTCAATGCGCAGGATGAACGTGCCGCCGTTAGCACGGGCGAAAGCCCAGTTATAGATAGCGGTGCGGGCGCCGCCGATGTGCAGCTTGCCCGTCGGTGAGGGTGCAAAGCGGACGCGAACGTCTGATGCCATGGAAATCTCCTCGATTGCAGGATGGATGTCTAACCGCACCAGTATAAAGCATCAAAGCAACCTCCGCACAAAGGGCACCGACCTACTCATTGGGGACAGACTTAAATGACCAG
>CABUMU010000093.1 GCA_902492855.1 uncultured Collinsella sp.
ATCTGCCACCCGGGCCCCATCAACCGCGGCGTCGAGTTCGATTCCTATATGGCCGACCACCCGCAACGCTCCGTCATCCTGGAGCAGGTCTACGCCGGTATCTGCGTGCGTATGGCTATCCTGTATCTGCTGCTTGGAGGTGCCGATAATGGCCTTGCTTCTTAAGAATGCCCACGTCGTCGACCCGTCCGTCGAGCTTGACGGTGTCGTTGACGTCCTGATTGACGGCGACAAGATCGCCGAGGTCGGCGAGAATCTCGCCGTCGAGGGAGCCGAGGTCCGCGACCTTTCCGGCAAGTACCTCGTCCCCGGCCTGGTGGATATGCACGTTCACCTTCGCGAGCCCGGCTACGAGGTCAAAGAGGACATCGAGAGCGGTACCCGCGCAGCTGCCAAGGGCGGCTTTACCGGCGTGTGCTCCATGCCCAACACCGATCCCGTCACCGATAACGGTACCGTCGTGGAGTTCGTAAAGTCCCGTGCTGCCGAGGTCGGTCACTGCCGCGTCTATCCGTCGGGCGCCATGACCCGCGGTCTTAAGGGCGAGGCCATGTCCGAGATGGGCGATATGGTCGCCCACGGCGCCGTCGCCTTCACCGACGACGGTCGCGGCGTGCAAGGCGCGGGCATGCTCCGTCGTTGCATGGACTACGGCAAGATGTTCGGCAAGGTCTTTATGAGCCACTGCCAGGACGAGGACTTGGTCGGCCACGGCCAGATCAACGAGGGCAAGGTCTCGACCCGTCTGGCCCTCGAGGGCTGGCCGGCTGCCGGCGAGGAGCTCCAGATCGCCCGCGACATCGAGATCGCCAAGCTGACCGGTGCCAAGCTGCACATCCAGCACATCTCCACCGCCCATGGTCTGGAGATCGTGCGTGCCGGTAAGGCCGCTGGCGTTCAGGTTACCTGCGAGGCTACCCCGCACCACATGTTCCTGACCGAGAACGACCTGGACGAGACCTACAACACCTCGCTCAAGGTCAATCCGCCGCTGCGTACCGAGGAAGATGCCGAGGCCATCCGTCAGGGCGTCATCGACGGCACCGTCGACGCTATCGTCACCGATCACGCTCCCCACACCCCGTGGGAGAAGGCCCGCGAGTTCGAGCTTGCGCCCTTTGGCATGATCGGCCTTGAGACCTCCCTGTCGCTCGTACTCACCGAGCTGGTCAACACGGGCAAGATGAGCATGGGCCGCATGGTCGAGCTCATGGCCATCAAGCCGCGTGAGATCCTGGGTCTCGACCAGGTTCAGGTCAAGGCGGGCTCCGTTGCCGACCTGACCGTGTTCGACGCGTCCGCCACCTGGACGGTTGGCGAGGACGGTTACGAGTCGCGCGCCGAGAACTCCGGTTTTGCCGGTCGCACGCTCACCGGTCGTGCCACCGATGTGTTTGTCGGCGGTAAGCAGACGCTTGCCGACGGCTGCATCTGCTAGCATAGCCTTATCGCTTTTGTGCGCGGCGCCCTTGCGGTGCCGCGCTTTCTGTTCGTTTTGACCATGCAACCGCATGGGGGATTGGAGCGTCTATGCCCACACCTTCCACTGCACGCATGCACGACTTCGAGGTCGTCTCGAACCAGGAGATCGCCGACGGCATCTTCTCGCTCGTCATCTCGGCCCCCAAGCTTGCAAGTGCGCTCAAGCCCGGTCAGTTTGTGAACATCGCCGTACCCGGCGATGCGTCCTCGCTGCTTCGCGTGCCCCTGAGCTACTACCGCGCCGACGCCGAGGCCGGCACCGTCGAGCTGTGGTACGCCGTCGTGGGCGACGATACCCGTCGTTTGTCCCAGATGGGCCCTGGCTCCACCTCTAACCTGCTGGGCCCCGGTGGCCGTGGCTGGATGGTACCCGAGGGCACCAGGAAGGCCCTGCTCGTCGCCGGTGGCATCGGCGTTCCGCCTGTGCTGTGTCTTGCCGGTATGCTTGCCGAGCAGGGCGTGGATGTTGACGTGTGCCTGGGCTTTGGCACCGCTTCCAAGGCCGTGGGTGTCGATGAGTTCCGCGCGCTGGGCGCCACGGTCAACGTTTGCACCGACGACGGCTCGCTCGGCACGCACGGTTTTTGCACCGATCCTGCCGCCGAGCTGGTCGGCGAGGGCGGCTACGACTACGTCGCCAGCTGCGGCCCCGCTGTCATGATGAAGAAAGTCGCCGCCGCTGCCGCCGAGGCCGGTGCGTACTGCGAGGTGTCGCTTGAGCGCATGATGAGCTGTGGCTTTGGCGCCTGCAACACCTGCAATGTCGAGACGGTCGACGGTATGAAGGGCGCTTGCATGTGCGGCCCCGTGTTCGATGCTTCCAAGGTGGTGGTCTTCTAGTGGGTGCCGTGAACATGGCCGTCGATTTCGGCGGCGTCAAGATGCAAAACCCCATCAACACCGCAGCCGGTACCTTTGGCTACGGCTGGCAGTTCCAGAACTTCTTTGATGTTTCCCAACTGGGCGCCATCACCACCAAGGGTTGCGCAGCCGAGCCCTGGCCCGGTAACCCCGCGCCCCGCATGGCCGAGATCCCCGGCGGTATGATCAACTCCGTGGGCCTTCAGAACCCCGGCGTGGCCGCCTTTGCTCGCGAGTCCGGTCCGTGGCTCGAGCAGCTCTCCAAGGACGGCTGCCAGGTCATCTGTCAGGTTGCCGGCCACTCCGTTGACGAGTTTGTCCGCGCACTCGAGATGTATGTCGAGCTGTGCCCCTGGGCTGCCGGCTACGAGATCAACGTGAGCTGCCCCAATATCGCCGCCGGCGGTGCCGCCATGGGCTCCACGCCCGAGGGCGCCTCTTCCGTTATGGCTGCCTGCCGCAAGGTGACCGATAAGCCGCTGTTCGTGAAGATGGCGCCGGTCAACGTCGCCGAGATCGCCAAGGCCCTCGAGGCTGCCGGCGCCGACGGCCTTTCGGTCATCAACTCCATTCAGGGCATGGCCATCGACGTCCATACCCGCAAGTCCCGCGTGGCCAAGCCCAAGGGCGGCCTTTCGGGCCCGCTGTGCCACCACATCGCCGTGCGCATGGTCTGGGAGGTTGCCCAGGCCGTCGATATCCCCATCAACGGTGTCGGCGGTGTCATGACCGGCGAGGATGCGGCTGAGTTTATCCTGGCCGGTGCCACCTGCGTGTCGGTCGGCATGGCCAACTTCGTCGATCCGTGCGCTTCGCTCAAGATCGCGCATGAGCTCGAGGCCTGGGCCGAGTCCCAGGGCGTAAAGGACATCAACGAGCTGGTAGGTGCTTTCGAATGCTAGAGACCGATGCCCGCGACCGCGTAATCGTCGCCCTCGACTGCGATCGTGAACGTTCGCTCGAGCTCGCCCACGAGCTTTCGGGCCATGCCGCCTGGCTCAAGGTTGGCATGACGCTCTATTACGCTGAGGGCCCCGAGATCGTCAAGACCTTTAAGGACCTGGGCTTTAAGGTCTTCCTTGACCTTAAGTTCCATGATATTCCGCATCAGGTTCGCGGTGCCGCCCGTTCGGCCTCGCTTGCCGGTGCCGACCTGCTCTCGGTTCACGGCTTGGGTTCGGGCGCCATGCTCGCTGCCTGCCGCGAGGGTGCCGAGGAGGCGCGCGAGGACCGCGCCAAGCTCGTCGCCATCACCGTGCTCACGAGCATGAATCAGGATGCCTTGAGCGAGATCGGCGTCGAGTCGCCCGTGGCCGAGGAGGCCGCCCGCCTGGCAAAGCTCGCTCAGGCCAACGGCATCGATGGCATCGTGTGCTCGCCGATGGAGGCTCACGACATGCGTGAGCTGCTGGGCCCTGATGCCCTGATCGTGACTCCGGGTGTGCGTCCGGTGGGTGCCGCCTTAGGTGACCAGTCCCGCGTGGCGACGCCTTCCCAGGCTATCGAGCGCGGTGCGAGCCACATTGTGGTGGGCCGTCCCATCACCGGTGCCGACGATCCGGTTGCCGCCTTTGACGCCATCGTCGCTGAGCTGGTCGAAAACGTCGCGTAAAAGATTCCCCTAAGTCACCACTTTTGGGTTTCATTAGCACAAAATAGCCCCTGTGCCTGCGTAAACTTTCCCATCCTTTGTGTGGAATCGCAGGTCAGGGGCTTAACTTTGGGCGCAGTATATTGCACTTTTTGCGGGTATCGTCTAACCTATGGAGCCGCGATTGGGCATTTTGTACGTTCTACGTGCTAAAATGCCAATTATTGAATCAGATATAACCCAACTACTTGGAGGTACGAATGGCACTCCCTCAGCTTACCGATGAGCAGCGCAAGCAGGCTCTTGAGAAGGCTGCTGCCGCACGTCACGCTCGCGCTGAGCTTCGCGAGCAGATCAAGAAGGGCGAGAAGTCCCTTGAGTCCGTGCTCAACTCCGATGACCCCATCGCTTCCCGCATGAAGGTTTCCACCCTCATCGAGTCTCTCCCTGGTTATGGCAAGGCCAAGGCCGCCAAGATCATGGAGGAGCTCGGTATCTCCGCTACCCGTCGCGTCCAGGGCCTCGGCGTCCGTCAGCGCGAGCAGCTCCTCGAGCAGCTGACCAAATAAGTGAGCGCTCAGGATTCCAAGCTCTTTGTGATTTCTGGACCGTCAGGCGCAGGCAAGGGTACGCTCGTCACTCGTGTGCGCGAGCGCCGCTCGAACCTGGGCCTGACGGTTTCGGCTACCACGCGAGCACCACGCAAAGGTGAGGTCGACGGCGTCAACTACTTTTTTCTGACGCGCGAGGAGTTCGACCGCCGCGTGGCAAACGGCGAGTTTGTTGAGTGGGCCGAGGTCCACGGTAACTGCTACGGCACGTTGGTGAGCGAGGTCACATCCAAGCTCGCCTCGGGCGCGTCTCTGATTTTGGAGATCGATGTCCAGGGCGCCCTGCAGGTGAAGGAGCGTTTCCCCGAGGCCGTGCTGATCTTTATCAAGCCGCCTTCGCTTGAGGTGCTCCGCGAGCGCCTGGTCGGTCGCGGTACCGAGACGCCCGAGACGATTGAGCTGCGTATGGCAAACGCCGCCGATGAGCTTGCCCTTGCCGACCGCTACGACGACGTCGTGGTTAATGACGATCTCGACCGCGCGACCGATGAGCTCGTTCGCGTTCTCGATATGCATGAAAGGATCTGAGGTCCGTGTCCGTTGTAAAGCCTTGCATTGACGATCTTCTGGAGAAGACCGATCACAACCGCTTCCTGCTTGCTTCGCTTGCCTTCAAGCGCGCCTGCGATATTAACAGCATGCTGCGTGGCCAGCACAACCGCGTGCTTGCCGTCCAGGATGTCGATGACATCACCATCGGGCTTTCCGGTGCCGATACCATTTCGATGGCTATGGACGAGATTGTCGACGGCGACATCTCTTACGACGAGGCCCGTTACGAGAAGGCGCTCGGCCACAAGGTTGCTGAAGCCTAAATGGCGGCTCGCGTCTGCCTGGTCCACTATCACGAGGTTGGACTGAAGGGTAAGAACCGCGCACATTTTGAGCATATCCTCATGGATAACATCAAGGCGGCCTTGGCCGCCTTTTCCGTGAATGCCGTGTCTCGAATTTCCGGTTATATCCTCGTGACCTTTAACGAGCATCAGGCCGACGAGGCGGCGCGTGTCATTCGCACCGTTCCCGGCGTTGCTCGCGTGTCTTTGGCGTATCACACCAATCGCGACCCTCAGGAGTACTGTGCCGCCGCCGTGAAGGCGCTGCGCGAGTTTGGTTCCTTCGATTCGTTTAAGGTGCACGCCAAGCGCTCCAATACCGACTATGAGCTCACCTCGATTGACATCAACCGTCAGGTGGGCGAGGTGTTGTGTGAGGCCTTCCCCGATAAAAAGGTTCAAATGCACGACCCCGATGCGATGGTGCACGTACTGGTGGTCCAGGGTAGCGTTTATGTGTACGCGCGCTCCGAGCGCGGCGTGGGCGGTCTGCCGGTGGGATCTGCCGGCAAGGTCGTGACGCTGCTTTCTTCGGGTATCGATTCTCCGGTAGCGACCTGGATGCTCGCGCGTCGCGGCGCGGTGTGCGTGCCGGTACATTTCTCCGGTCGTCCGCAGACGCCCGACACGAGCGAGTATTTGGTGCAGGACATCATCCGTGCGCTTGAGCCGGGTGTCCAGATCGGCCGCCTGTACGTGGTGCCGTTTGGCGACTGCCAGCGTGAGATTTCGGTCACCTGTCCCAGCAACCTGCGCGTGATCATGTATCGCCGCATTATGTATTCGGTTGCCGAGCGCATTGCACACATCGAGGGCGCCAAGGCTATCGTGACGGGCGAATCGCTTGGACAGGTTGCCTCCCAAACGCTTGAGAACATCATGGCCGTCAACGAGGCCGTGAAGATCCCCGTGTTCCGTCCTCTCATCGGTTCGGACAAGCAGGAGATCATCGCGCGTGCCGAAGAGATCGGTACCTTCGATATCTCGACCGAGGCCGCTCCCGACTGCTGCACGCTCTTTATGCCGCGCCGCCCCGAGACGCACGCCAAACTCGATGCCGTGCATGAGGCGTGGGAGTTGTTCGATCACGAGGAGATGATTGAGCGCCTGCTCAAGCAGACCGAGTACATCGACTTCGAGAGCAACACGTATAAGGCTCCTAAGACCTTAAAACGCAAACATTCGGAGCTTGCTCCGCGTGAGATTTACCAAGATCACGAGTAAATTTGTGCATAGACCGACGATACGCTTGCATCGTCGGTCTTTTGCTATCTGGGCATTTTGCGGCTAAGTGTTCATTTGCTGACGTGTGCCTGAATAAATGGACAGATTTGTGCAAGGTTTTGGTCAGCTTTTGGTTTGACCGCTAAAACCGGTTTTGGGGCGTGGCTGTTGTGGAACTCCTTTCCTGACACGATGGTGTTGGGAGGTTTTGCTATGGCGCAGCGCGAACAACACGAACGGGTCAAAAAGATGGACCGCTGGGCGGACAAGCTGTTCGGTCATAAGGCAGTGTTGATGGCGATACTGGTCGTCATTGCGATGGCGAGCGGCTTGGCGATGGCGAACCTTGGCGGCGGTGCCGGCGACGTGTCGTTTGAGCGCACTGACGGTTCGGGCTCGTTGGTGAAGCCGGGATCCGGCGATGCCTCGAGCGGAAAGACATCCGAAGGCTCTTCGCCTAAGGCGTCTGCCGCGGCAGAGGTTTATGTCGATGTTGATGGCGCCGTTGTGTCGCCGGGTGTATATCGCCTCAAGGACGGCGCGCGGGTGGCTCAGGCGATTGATGCCGCCGGCGGGCTGGCGCCCGAGGCAGACGTTACGGGGCTCAATCGGGCATCTAAAGTCGTCGATGGACAGAAGATTCACGTTCCAACGGTAGGGGAGCAGCAGGCGTCCATTGCGGAAGCCGGTGTTGATGGTGGGACTTCCGCATCATCGGACGTGAGTGGCGCAACAGGCCTAGTAAATATCAATACGGCAAGCGCGGCAGAGCTACAGACGCTCTCGGGCATCGGTCCCTCCATGGCCCAGTCGATTATCGATGAGCGGACAAAGAACGGTGCTTTTGCCTCGGTTGACGATCTGATGCGTGTGTCGGGAATCGGCGAGAAGAAGCTTGCCAAAATCAAAGATTGCATCTGCGTATGAGTGCGACCGAGCGTGAACATGTGATGCCTCCGCGGCCCCTGATGCCGTGGACGATGGCCCTGTGTGCCGGCATGTGCATGAGCTGCGCCTTGGTGCTCAACGTGGCCGCTGATGCGCTGCTGAGGGAGCAGGCGCCGGCGGTCGGGCTGCTATGGGCCATTCCCGTTGCGGCGCCGGTATTCGTTGTGCTGGCTCAATCTTGTGCGCGGCTTGCCCTTTGGAAGCGGTGGCTGTATGCCGCGTCCGTCGGTCTCGTGGCGGGAGCGGTCGTCTCGGCGTGGTGGGCTGTGGGCGCGCTAAGCGCCTCGAAGGCGCTCGACGGTCGGGCGGCAAGCAGCCTCGAGTTTGTCGTGCAGGGCGATCCATCCATAAACGAGGACGTGTATTCCTATACCTGCGAGGCACGCGCGGACGGTAAGAACTTGGCAACGG
>CABUMU010000094.1 GCA_902492855.1 uncultured Collinsella sp.
GATCATGGTTAGTATAAGACCGTGTTGGTCTTTCCATCGAAAAATGTGGGAATGAACCACGTTTTTCCATCGAATAATGTGGGAGGCAACCACGTTTTTCCATCGAATAATGTGTGGGTTTAGGTCGGCATCTGGGGACGTTCTTTTTCTGCCGGCAGTTTGGGACACTCCTTGTTTTGGTGCAAATTAGTTACCCTTGCATCAGAAAACGGCGCCCGCCGGCGATGTTGCCGGCGATCGTGTAGGCGCTATTTGTTAAGTGCGTGCGTTCGAGCTCGCGTGCTACAGCGAGTCGATAAAGCGCTGCTGGGCGGCGCGGCCGGCTTCGTCCCACTTAAAGACGCCGGCGTTGTCGAGCACGTGGCCAAACACCACGCCGACCTCCTCGTGCAGGATATCGATGGCGCTGTCTGCCGTAAGCTCGTCGGCGCGGCGGGCAAAAACGTCTTCGGCCCATGCGGCGTGGTTGCGGCATAGATCATCGCCCTCGAGCGCGCTAGCAAGGTCGTAGCTGGCATCGACCTTGGCCGCCAGCAGGTGCTCGCGGACAGCCCCGAGCTCGGGAACCAAGCGCGGCGGCAAAATGGCCAGGCCCATGACCTCGATCAGGCCGATGTTCTCTTTCTTGATGTGGTGGTACTCGGCATGCGGGTGGAATACGCCCAGCGGATGCTCGTCGGTTGTGATGTTGCAGCGAAGCGCCAGGTAGGCCTCGTAGATCTCGCCGCCGGCATTGCCGCGGGAGTCGACGCGGCGGATGACGGGCGTCACGGTGTTGTGCGCCACGCCATCGGCTGTGTACGCGATGACGCCCACAGACTCATCGGTCCACTCGCGCCAGGCGAGGATAATCTTCTCGGCAGCGTCGAGCAGCTGAGCGCGGTCATGCGAGCGCAGGCGCAGCACCGAGAGCGGCCACTGCAGCACGGTACCGCTGACCTGGTCAAAACCGGGCACGCTAAACTGCGAGACCTCGGCGGCATGCATCATGGGGAACTCGTGCGCGCCGCCCTGGAAGTGGTCGTGCGACAGAATCGAGCCGCCCACGATGGGCAGGTCGGCGTTGGAGCCAATAAAGTAGTGCGGGAACAGGTCGACAAAGTCGAGCAGGCAGGTCAGCCCCTTGCGGTCGACGTGCATCGGACGATGCTCGGAGCTCATGGCAATGCAGTGCTCGTTAAAGTACGCGTACGGGCTGTATTGGAAGCCCCAGCGCTCGCCGTCGAGCTTAATGGGGATAACGCGCAGATTCTGGCGGGCGGGATGGGCGCCGCCGTCGGCTGCAGCGGAGCGTCCGGGATAGCCCTCGTTTTCGATGCAGAGCTGGCAGGCGGGATACTTCTCGCCCGTGTTTTTGGCGGCGCCGGCCGCGGCAATATCGCGCGGGTCCTTTTCGGGCTTTGACAGGTTGATGGTAATCTCGAGGTCGCCCCAGTTGGTGGGGGTGCTCCATTTGATGTTGCGCGCGATGGCGGCACGGCGCACGTAGCCGGCGTCGCAGCACAGGCCGTAGAACCAGTCGGTCGCGGCGCGGGGCTCGTTGACGCCCATACGTCCGTTGAATTCCTCGTTTACAACCGAAGGCCTCGGCATCAGCACGCCCATGATGCGCATGGCGATGCGGTCGCGGCCCGATGCCGTGTCCTCGGCGGCACCGTTGGCAACGGCAGCCTCGGAAAGCGCGGCAAGCGTGCCCTCCAGGTCAAAATCGGGCAGGGTATTGGGGTGCAAGAGCGAGAGCTTCTCGGTCTGCAGCGCCCAGGTCATGTCGAGCGCGGGGCCCGTGGCACCGATGCACTCCAGAATGGTGTTATACGCCCAGATGCGATCGTCCTGGCCGATCATCGATCGGTGGATAGCGTACTCGATCAGGTTCTGCGCGGCCTCGCGCACGTCAGTCATTACAGCCATGCCGCGTAAGCCCCCTTGTCAGAAATTGCGTAGTGGCGGGCAGAGCCCTCGCCCAGCCAGCCGTTCATCTTGGTGATAAAGGTGTCGACCAGGTCGAGCGGCACGAAGGCCTGGATGGTGCCACCAAAGCCGCCACCGTGGATACGGACGGCGCCACGGCCGTCGAGCACGTGCTCGGCCAGTGCCAGGGCATACATCGAGGGCTGCTCGGAGCCCAGCTTGGCAACGACATTCTGTAGGTACATGGCAGAGCTGGCGCCGGACTCGCGCGTCAGGACCAGGAACTGATCGATGTCGCCGGCGTTCAGGGCAGCCCAGCGCTTGTCGACCAGGCCGTTTTCGTACCAGTAGTGAACGGCGCGCAGGCAGGCGCGGTCGCCCAGCTTGGCGCGCAGCTCGGGGAGCTTGGCGTCAAAGTCCGCCACGTTTACCTCGCACAGGCGTGCCTTGCCAAACTCGGCAGCGACGTCCTGCATCTCGCGCGGAACGGCGGCGTAGTCGTCGGTGGCGGCCACGTGGTCGGCACCGACCTTAACGAGCACGAGCGCATAACCGTGATCCTCAAAGTTGAGCTCGAGCTTCTGGGTTTTAGGCTGAGCCTGGTCCTCAAAGTCCATGTAGGCGAGGCCGCCCAGGCACACAGCGGCCTGGTCCATCAGACCACAGGGCTTGCCGTAATAGTTGTTCTCGGTGCGCTGGCTCATCTGGGCGAGCGCGACGGGCTCGATGGTGGGTGCGCCCCAGAGGGTTTCCATGGCACGACCGTACGCGGCCTCGACGGCGGCAGAGCTGGAAAGGCCGCCGCCCGAGGGGACGGAGCAGGTGAAGGCGAAGTCGAAGCCGTGGGGCTCAACGCCAAGAGCAGCGATTTCGTGGGCCATGCCGCGGACGAGGCTTGCGGAGGTGCCCTTCTCGGACTCCTGAACATCTAGCGTATCGAGCGTGATCTCAAACGTGGGATAGCCCTCGTCGGCTACGCGAACCTTGTTGGAATCGGTTGCCACGGCGATGCCGTCGACGGCGACATCGAGCGAGCCGGCGATGACGTGGCCACCCTCGTGGTCAGTGTGGTTGCCGCTGATCTCGGAGCGGCCGGGCGCGTGCACGTAGAGCACCTGGCGGTCGCCGATGGGGCCAAACTCCTCCTCGAACAGCTTGGTGAGCGTGGCGAATGTCTTTTCGTCGGGGGTGGTCATGGGAGTCCTTTCCTTGGCGCGCCCGGGTGGGTTTTGCGTCGTTATGAGTACGTTAACAACTTAAAGCGGCATGAACCAAGTATTCACGATACCGCACGTTATGGGCTATGTTAACGTACTCATAACACATCGCTTGTCACTTTTTGAGAATCTGGTAATCGGTAGAAATACAGCCGTGAACGGTACTGCCGTATGGACTTATAAAGCAGAAGAGATGCAGATAGAAAAAGTAGAGTACGTTAACATGCGTCCGACGATAGCGGGCCTCGGCGCGGGATGTATTTCTGCCCGGGTCGGCATTCACGCTATTCAGATCTCGCAAGGGTGAAGGTGATCCTGTGGCAAGGCGCCCGTCCAACGATACAGGTACGCGTCCGGTCTCCATGGCCGACGTCGCCCGCGCTGCTGGCGTTTCGCAGCAGACGGTTTCGCGCGTCGCCAACGGCTTGCCCAACGTTAACGAACAGACGCGCCAGCGCGTGCAGGCCGCGATGCAAGAGCTCGGCTTTCGTCCGAGTTATGCCGGTCGCTCGCTGCGCGACGGCCGTTACCATTCGGTCGGCCTATGCATCAACGATGTCACCAAGTTTGGCAACCTCTCAATGATCGACGGCATCGCCAGCGCTGCTCGCGAGCATAATTGCGCCATCACGCTGGTCGAGATGTCCAAGACCGAGGAGTTTTCGCTTGCCGAGGCCACGCGTCGTATGGCCGCACTGCCGGTGGACGGCATCATCATCGGCATGAGTCGCATGGCGCCCGATTTTGAGACGTTTGATCCACTGCCGGGCATTGGCACGGTCATCGTTACCATGTATGCGCACCCGCGGGTGACCACGGTCGATTCCGACCATTACGGCTGCTCGCTATTGCTTATGGATCATCTGTTTGAGCTGGGGCACGAGCAAATTCGCTATATTGGCGGCCCGTCGTTCTCGGTCGACGAACAATTTCGTCGCGCCGGTTGGCAGGATGCGCTCGAGCGTAAACACATCGAGCCGGCGGTGCCGCTCGAGGGCGACTGGTCTGCCAACAGCGGCTACGAGGCCGGCAGGTACCTGGCCGAGCACGATCGCACCATGACGGCGATTTACGCGGCAAACGATCAGATGGCAAATGGCGCGATTGCCGCGCTGCGTGATAGCGGCCTGCGCGTGCCCGAGGACGTGAGCGTGGTGGGCGTCGATGATTCGCTCGATGATTTTGTAGCACACAACGAGCTCACGACCGTGCGATTCGATCTACATCAGCGCGGACGCGAGGTGTTTGAGCATGCGGTTCCCGAGGCGGGTACGGCGGGCAAAACCGTTGCCATTCGTATTCCCGGCCAGCTCATTATTCGGCATAGCACGGCGATACCACACTCATAGTTTGCGCAGGTAAACGGCGATTTATCGTATTTCAATAACAATCGGTATGGATGCTGGCAGATAACAGTTGGGATACTGCCGAGTGTTATGATAGACGGGTTCTTTTGTCTATCTAGGAGGCTTTGCCTGATGGAGATCACCAAGGATATCCGCTACATCGGTGTCGACGATCACGACATTGACCTGTTCGAGGGCCAGTACGACGTGTCCGAGAACGGTATGGCATACAACAGCTATGTTATCTTGGGCGATAAAATCGCCGTCGCCGATTCGGTCGACGGTGGTTTTGTCGACGAGTGGCTCGACAACCTCGAGGTTGCGCTCGATGGACGTACGCCCGACTACCTGGTTATCCATCACATGGAGCCCGATCACTCCGCCGGTATAGCCGCCTTTATGGAGCGCTATCCCCAGGCGCAGATTGTTGCCAGCATGGGTGCTTTCCGCATGATGGTCAACTACTTTGGCACTGACTTCCCCGAGCGCAAGATGGTCGTCAAAGAGGGCGACGTTCTCGACCTGGGCGGCCACAGCCTGACCTTTATCGGCGCCCCCAACGTTCACTGGCCCGAGGTGCTCTTCTCCTACGAGTCCACCGACAAGGTGCTTTTTAGTGCCGACGGCTTTGGCAAGTTTGGCGCCAACGACATCGAGGATCCCGAGGGCTGGGCTTGCGAGGCTCGCCGCTACTACTTTGGCATCGTCGGTAAGTTCGGCAAGTTCGTGCAGGCCGTTCTCAAGAAGGCCGCCGACCTGGACATTCAGATCATCTGTCCGCTCCACGGCCCCGTGCTGACCGAGAACCTGGGCTACTACCTCGACACCTATAACACCTGGTCGAGCTATCAGCCCGAGGACGAGGGCATCACGATCGCCTATGCGAGCGTGTATGGCCATCTGAAGGCTGCCGTCGAGGAGCTCGCATCTGCGCTTGAGGCTCGCGGCCAGAAGGTCTCCGTCTTTGACCTGGCTCGCGACGACATGGCCGAGGCCGTTGAGGATGCGTTCCGCTATGACCGTCTGGTGCTCGCCTCCATCACCTATCAGGGCGAGATCTTCCCGTTCATGAGCACCTTTATCCACACGCTTGCCGAGCACGCCTATCAGAACCGTACGGTGGCGCTTGTCGAGTCCGGTTCCTGGGCGCCTGCAGCGGCCAAGATTATGACCAAGGAGCTCGAGGGTATGAAGGACATCACCCTGACGCAGAACAAGGTGACTGTGCTGGGCTCGCTCAACGACGCCTCGCGCGCTCAGATCGAGGCCCTCGCCGACGAGCTGTCCAAGTAGCGACACGTTCACTTTTGACGCTCAACCATCACAACCACCACAAAGGGGACAGGCACCTTTGTGGTGGTTTTTGTTTAAGCGCCGGCGATGACGAGGGCTGGACGTGAGCTGTCAGTGGCCTCGGCGATCGAGGTGGCGACGGCATGGTCGGGGTCACGGTCCATCACGATGGCGTCGACATCGGCAAGCTCGGCAAAGCGGTACATGCCGCGTCCGTTAACCTTGCTGGCGTCCATGAGGGCGACGCTTTGATGGGCCGCGGCGATCATAGCCGTTTTAGTCTCGGCCATCTGGGGAAAGTCGGTCGTAAAGCCGCAGCTGGAGACAAAGGCGCCGGGGCACATGACGGCCAGATCGGCATGGACCATTTGGAGCGCCTGCATAGTGAGCGGTCCGTACAAATAACGATGGCCTTTGCGCAACGCCCCGCCCAGCATGACGACATCGACCGAGGGCATGCTCTCGTCGATGTAATCGGCAATGGTAATGTCGGCCGTGATGACGGTGATGCCGTTGCGCTGGTCGAGGAGCCGAACGAACTCGAGCGCCGTGGTGCCCGAGTCGACGAGCAGCGTGTCGCCGTCATTGACGAGCTCGATGGCGCTTTGCGCGATGGCTTGCTTGGCGGCGACGTTGACATTGATGCGGCGATCCTGCGTGGAGACGGTCAGGCGTTTGTGGAGCGAGACGGCACCGCCGTGCGTGCGGCGCAGCTTGCCTGCTTTGGCGAGCGCGTCCAGGTCGGCGCGGGCGGTGACGGAGGACACGCCAAAGGTCTGGGCGATTTCTGCTACCTGCACCGAGGCATTATGATCGAGCATTTCCAAAATGGCGGTACGGCGTTCGTCGGCAAAGGCACGGTTGGTGGCTTGGGCCATGCTTGCTCCATTCTCGGCTAAATTTGCAGGAATTGTGTTGACTCTATTTTCGTTCATTTTCTTTTTGAGTAAGAAAACACCTTTCGATTACTTATCTTTTCTATAAAAGAAAGACGCTGAACGCCCAAAATTCAATATCGAACATGTCCACTCGGCTCAAATTCCTTCCGTTTACTTTTCAAAAACGACTGTATTGACCTGCATGGGCTCAATATCTCGCGCGTGTAAAGCCGCTGAATTTCATACAATGAGCGCAGCAAAACGCAAGGTAAACGCCTTGTGAACAACTACGCCCGATGTCCAGATGCGGGCGAGGGAGAGGAGCAAACGCTCATGGCACTTGTTACCACCGAAAAGATGCTCAAGGACGCTCAGGCCGGCCACTACGCTGTTGGCGCTTTCAACGTCGAGAACCTCGAGTTTGTTATGGCCGTTCTGGCCGCTGCCGAGGAGACCAAGTCCCCCGTCATCATGCAGACCACCCCGGGCACCATCAAGACCGCTGGTCTGGACTACTTCTATGGCATGGTCAAGGCTGCCGCCGAGCGCGCTTCCGTGCCCGTCGCTCTGCACCTCGATCACGGCGATGGCTATGACCGCTGCATGCAGGCTTTCCGCACGGGCTACACCTCTGTCATGATCGACGGCTCGCACGAGTCCTTCGAGGACAATATCGCCCTGACCAAGTCCGTCGCCGACGCTGGCCGCGCCATGGGCGTGCCCGTCGAGGCCGAGCTCGGTAAGGTTGGCGGCAAGGAGGACGACGGTCCCGCGGTTGAGGGCGAGAGCCCCTACACCGATCCTGCCGAGGCCAAGGAGTTCGTCGAGCGTACCGGCTGCACCTCCCTCGCAATTGGCGTTGGCACCAGCCACGGCGTGTACACGAGCGATCCGCACATCGAGCAGTCCGTGGTCAAGGCCATCCGCGACGCCGTCGACGTGCCGCTGGTTCTGCACGGCACCTCCGGTGTGCCCGATGAGCAGGTTGCCGAGGCTGTGAAGAACGGCATCTGCAAGGTTAACTACGCCACCGAGCTGCGTCAGGCCTACACCAAGGGCTTCATGGCCTACATGGCCGAGAACCCTGCCTGCTTCGATCCCAAGAAGCCGGCCAAGGAGGGTATGCGTGAGATCACCGAGCTGGTTAAGATCCGCATGACCAACCTTAACTCTGTGGGCAAGGCAGAGTAACAGCAAGGGTACTCCGACTCGCTACATATCCCGGGGAGGGACGAGGGCTTAGTTCCCCAATCTTTC
>CABUMU010000095.1 GCA_902492855.1 uncultured Collinsella sp.
CAGATTAATCATTGCCCGTTGTGACATCGCCGAACCCGCAGGGCAGAGAACAAGTTCCCTCCCGGCGCACTCCGCAGGACGAAAGAGCCTCCGCCGCACGAAGTGCGCAGCGGAGGCTCTTTCATGTCCGAGGACGCGCCGGAAAGGAAGGTCGCCCTCGGGCCGGACATATCCGTAAGACAAATTACGCGACGGTGTAAACCCAGTTGTGCTTATCCTCGACAGCACCGGACTGGATGCCAGTCAGGGTCTCGCGGAGCTTCTTCATCACAGGACCGATCTCGGTGTAGCCAGCCGGGAAGGTCACGGTCTCATCGGCACCGTAGACCTTGTTGTCGATCTCACCGACTGGGGAGATAACGGCAGCGGTGCCGCACAGACCGCACTCAACAAAGGTGCCGGCCTTGACCTCGGCCCACTCGACGGGACGCTGGTCGACGGTCATGCCCAGATCCTCAGCGACCTGAACGAGCGAGCGGCGGGGGATGGAGGGCAGGATGGAGTCGGTGTGCGACTGCGGGACGACAAGGGTGCCATCCTCCTTCACGAACAGGACGTTGGCGCCACCGGTCTCCTCGACATAGGTGCGGGACTCGGAGTCGAGATACAGGTTCTCGGCATAGCCCTCGCGATGGGCCTCCATCGTGGGCTTGAGGGACATGGCGTAGTTCAGGCCGGCCTTGATATTGCCGGTGCCGTGCGGTGCGGCACGGTCGTACTCGGAAACGCGCAGCTTAACGGGCTTAAGGCCACCCTTAAAGTACGGACCGACCGGGGTCACGAGAATGCGGAACGTGTACTCAGGAGCGGGAGCCACGCCAATCACGTCACCGGAGCCGATCATAAACGGACGCACGTACAGGGTCGCACCGGAACCGAAGGGCGGAACCCAGGCGGCGTTTGCAGAAACGACCTGCTTGACAGCCTCGACGAACTTGTCCTTGGGGAACGGGGGCATCTCGAGGCGCTGGGCAGAGTTATACATACGCTCGGCGTTCATGTCGGGACGGAAGCAGACGATGCTGCCGTCCTCGGCGGTGTAAGCCTTCAGGCCCTCAAAGACCTCCTGGCAGTAATGGAAGATGCCGCCGCACTCGGAGACATGCAGGGTGTGGTCGGTGGTCAGGCCGCCCTCGTCCCACTCGCCGTCCTTCCAATGGGCCTCGTAGCTGTAATCGGTCTTCATGTAGCCAAAGCCGAGGCTACCCCAATCGATATCCTTCTTCTCGACAGTCATATGTCGCTCCTTACATACACAGTTGCAAACTCGCGAACCCGCACGCAGGACCGAGGCCGACCGCGTCGCAACGTCGCACGCCCGGAGCGTAGAGCCGGACGGGACACGCGAACAGCATCAAAACCGATGGCACGTCGATTCGCATGCACGAGATTGTACTCCGCACGCGCGTCGGATAAAACGTTTTTCTTTAACTAACTAAAGTAATTTCATTTGACCGAAGCTGAAGAGGCCCGCCACCGTAAACGGCGACGGGCCTCAACTGCACGGTTTGCGCGCTGGCTCGAGCTACGCGTTCTATTTACCCAGCTTAGCCTTGACCAGACCGACCACGGTCGGGATGATCGACACGGCAACGATGCCGATAATCAGCAGCTCAAAGTGCTCCTGCACAAAGGGGATGCCGCCAAAGAAGTAGCCCAGCAGTGTAAAGAGCGTTGACCAGGTAATGCCACCCAGCACGTTAAAGATGACAAAGTTGCGCCAGTGCATGCCGCCCATGCCGGCGATAAAGGGCACAAAGGTGCGGATAAACGGGAAGAAGCGGCCCAGGAAGATGGCCAGGTGACCCCACTTATCCAAGAAGTCCTCGGACTTTTTGATGCGCTCGGGCGTCATGGCCTTAACCTTGCCCGAGGCGATGATCTTTTTGCCAAAGAAGTGACCGATCATAAAATTGCACTGATCGCCCAAGATGGCAGCAGCCCATGCGACGGCCAGCAAAGCCACGATGTTAAAACCACCGTTGTGGGCAAAGAAGCCCGAAGCGAACAGCAGCGAATCACCGGGAAGGAACGGGAAGAACACCACGCCCGTCTCGATAAAGATGATCAGGAACACGCAGCCGTAGGCCATAAGCGGGCCGGCGGCGATCCAGCTGGCGATCGCGGTGCGCGGATCTTTGAGCAGCTCGGCGATAAAATTGATGAAACCCATGAAGTAAAACCTCTCAGTTGTGGGCGCGGATACGTCCAAGTTGACCAGTATACGGTTGCGGCGCCCCCTCGTGCGCAACCCCACAAAAGCATGACTCCATTACCAGCAAGTTTGCATAACTGACACCTGTCGTGCAATGCCGCCAAGAATGTCCTTCCTAATCCCTAGCGAATCGCTATACTTTATTGAATCGCATTGCCATAGCGCTAAGGGAGGGCGGCCGGTGAGCTTTATCAATACCATTCGCGAGGACATCAAGACCGTCCAAGCGCAGGACCCCGCCGCGCAAAACGGTCTTGTCATTTTCCTTTCGTACCCCGGCCTGCACGCCAAGTGGAACCACGTGCCCGAGCACTGGCTCTGGGAGCATGGACATCGCTCGCTCGCCCGCGTGCTCTCGCAGCTCACCCGTCATATCACCGGCGTCGAGATTCATCCCGCCGCACAGATCGGCAAGCACTTCTTTATCGACCACGCCATGGGCGTCGTCATCGGCGAGACCACCATTGTGGGCGACAACTGCGTGCTCTATCAGGGCGTCACGCTCGGAGGCACCGGCAACGAGACCGGCAAGCGCCACCCCACCCTGGGCAACAACGTCACCGTGGGCACGGGCGCCAAGGTGCTCGGCAACATTCGCATCGGCAACAACGTCAAAATCGGCGGCAACTCGGTCGTCGTTAAGGACGTGCCCGACAACTGCACCGTCGTGGGCGTGCCGGGACGCATCATCAAGCGCAACGGCTGCCGCGTGTTCGAGGAGAGCTTCGATGCCAAGCAGCATCGCGAGTACATGCCCGACGACGCCGCCGAGCAGTCCGCGCTCAACCGCCAAGGCATCACCGAGAACGCCCGCCGCGTCAAAGAACTCGAGCGAGAGGTGGCCGAGCTCAAGGCCCTCGTCGCCAAGCTCGTGGACGAGCGCTAGGAACGCAAGCGGCACAAAACGACATCGGCATCAACGCAAGAAGGCGCGCCAGGGAATTCATCCCCGGCGCGCCTTTCTTTTTGATGTGACATGCGGGACTGTCCCTTTGCCACATTATGCGAACTGACTCAGATAGAGGTCGGCATAAGCGCCCTCGGCTGCGAGCAGCTCCTTATGCGTGCCCTGCTCGATAATGTTGCCGTGGTCCATGACCAAGATCAGGTCGGCGTCCACGATCGTCGACAGACGGTGCGCGATCACAAAGCTCGTGCGCCCGCGCATAAGCGCATCCATGGCACGGCCGATGGCAAGCTCGGTACGCGTGTCCACGCTTGAGGTCGCCTCGTCCAGAATGAGAATCGCCGGGTTGTTGAGCAGCACGCGTGCGATGGTCAGCAGCTGACGCTGGCCCTGGCTGATGCTTTCGGCATCGTTGGCCACGCGCGTGTCGTAGCCCTGCGGCATGGTGCGCACAAAGAAGTCGACCTGCGCGGCGCGTGCGGCCGCCACGATCTCCTCGCGCGTCGCCTCGGGGCAGCCATAGGCAATATTCTCGGCAATCGTTCCGTCGAACAGCCAGGCGTCCTGCAACACCATGCCAAACTGCTGGCGCAGCTCGCCGCGGTCCATACGGCTCGTGTCCACGCCGTCGAGCGTAATACGCCCGCCGTCAATCTCGTAGAAGCGCATGAGCAGGTTGATGAGCGTGGTTTTACCCGCGCCCGTGGTCCCCACCACGGCAATCTTCTGGCCCGGCTCGGCGGTAAACAACACGTCGCGCATAAGCGGCTTGTCGGGCGAATAACCAAAGCGCACATGCTCAAAGGAGACGCGGCCCTCCACGCGACCCGGCAGCTTGGCGGCCTTGTCCGGCAGCGGATCGGCCTCCATCTCGGGCTCATCGAGCAGGTCGAACACGCGCTCTGCACTCGCCAGCGCACTCTGCAGCGAGTTGAAGGTAAACGACAACTGCGTCATGGGCTCGGACGCCTCGTAGATAAACTGGAAGAACGCCTGGAACACGCCGACGGTCATGTGACCGGCAACCAGCATACTGCAGCCCACAAGCGCAATAACGATCTGCGCCAAACGGCCGATAAAGCGCACCGCGGGGCCGACAGCATTGATCATAAAGTCGGCCTTGGTGCTCACACGAGCCAGTTCCTTCGAAGCCTCGTGCACCTCAGCGGAGCTCTGACGTTCGCGGTTAAACGCGCGGATCACCAGACGGCCCGAATAGCCTTCCTCGACCGCACTCGTAATCTTGGACACCCACTCCTGGCGCTCGCCCGTCACATCGTGTGTGCGGCGCGAGACGACCTTCGTCACCAGCAGCGACAGTGCCGTAAAGAACAGAAAGACGAGCGTGAGCTGCACGCTGAACACGAACATCACGCTCACAGCACCAACAACCGTGCCGATCGACACGAGCAGCTGCAGCAATCCGCGCTGCATGCTCTCGGACATCTTGTCCAGGTCGTTGGTCGCGCGGCTGACGACCTCACCGGGACGATGCGCGTCAAAATAGGCGAGCGGCAGACGGTTGAGCTTTTGCGCGATGCGGTTGCGCAGGCGTAGATTGAGGCGTTCGGCCACGCTCGACATCAAAAAGCTCTGGAGCGCGTAGAACGAGGCGGCGGCCGTCCAAATCAAAAAGTAGATGAAGATAGTCCTGCCGCAGTTCTCCCAGGTAATGCTGAAGGTGGCGTTGTTGACAAACGCTACCCGAATGTGGCCCCACAGCTCATCGATCACGCGGGCGCTATATGCCGGCGCGGCAGTGTTAAAGATGACATAGAACACAATGCTCGCGAACACGATATAGAAGCGCCAATGGTCGCCGGCAGCCTCACTCCACAGGCGGCGCACTGTCGCCCAGGTATCCCGAGGTGTCTCGTCCTCGTCTTCGTCGTCCACGTCGCGCATACGCTCTGCCTCGGCGCGGGCGCGCTCGTCCTCGGCGCGTTCGTTTTCCTCGTAGAGCGCTTGGCGGCGAGCCTCGCGCTCGGCTGCAGCCTTGGCGGCGTCATCCAGCTCGGTCGACGCGGCAGCCGTTTCCTCGACCAGTCCCGCGGCAGCGGCGTCATCAACGCCGCCCTGCTTCTTGAGCTCCTCGGTCATGCTACTCACCTCCCTTCATCTGCGATTCCGCGATGGCGCGGTACACCTCGCAGGTTTCCATAAGCTCGCCATGCGTGCCCAGACCCACAACCTCGCCATCCTTGAGCACGACGATCTGGTCGGCGTGCAAGATCGTCGAGATGCGCTGCGCGATGATGAGCACCGCAGCGTCACGCGTCTCGTCTTGCAACGCATGACGCAGGGCGGCATCGGTCTTAAAGTCCAGGGCCGAAAAACTGTCATCGAAGATATATAGATTGGCATGCTTCATGAGCGCACGGGCGATTGCCAAACGCTGGCGCTGGCCGCCCGAAAAGTTCGTGCCGCCCTGCGCCACCGGGGTATCGAGCCCCTGCGGCTGATCGAGCACAAAGGTGCTCTGGGCAACCTGGAGCGCATGAAGCATGTCGGCCTCAGTCGCGTCTTCGTTGCCAAAGCGCAGATTGCTTGCCACGGTGCCCGAGAACAGCCACGCCTTCTGCGGCACATAGGCAATGCGCCCGCGGATTTCGTCTTGCGTAAGCTCGCGCAGGTCCATACCATTCAGGCGAATGGAGCCCTTGGTGGCATCGTGGAAGCGCAGCAGAAGCTTGGCCACCGTCGATTTGCCCGAGCCTGTCGAGCCAACGATCGCAGTCGTCTGACCGCGACGGCAGGCAAAGCTCAGGTCGCACAGGGTGTCCTCGTCGGCATCGTCAAAGCGAAACGACATGTGGTCGAACACGGCCACCGCATCGGCTTCGTCTTGGGGCTCGCGCGCCCCGTCATCCAGCGTGCGCTCGCCATCGACGATGCTCGGCTCAATCTCCAACACCTGCTGCGCACGGTTCAGGCACGCGGCAGCACGCGGAAGCGTCAGCACCACCATCTGGGCCATCATCACAAAGAACAGGATCAGAATTGCATACTCCAGCACCGCCGAGATACTCGCAATCTGCATGGCGTGGGCACCTACGCGGTTGCCGCCCACCCACAGCACCGCCACCTCGGCGATGTTCATCAAAAAGAAGCTTGAGCTGTCGAGGCCCACAAACAGGTGGTTGACTTTGATGGCGTTGGCGGCGTATTCGCTAAACACCTCGTCCAGACGCCGTTCCTCGTGGCGCTCCTTGTTAAACGCACGGATGACGCGCACGCCCACAATATTCTCGCGCAGCACCACGTTCATGCGGTCGATAAAGCCCTGTAGGCGCATAAAAATCGGCGCCGCGTTGGCAACCGTAAAGACCGCCGCCACCAGCACAATCGCAACGACTACGCCCAGAAGCGTGCCCATGGCGGGATCGATAAACCAGGCGAAGATGATGCCCGCCACAGCCAAAAACGGCACGGGCAGCACCAGCTGAATCGTCTGCAGAATCGCCTGCTGAATCACGTTGATGTCGTTGAGCGAGCGCGTGATCATCGATCCGGTGCCAAAGCGCTCAAAATCGCTGGCCGCGAGCTCGAGCGATTTGTCGTACACGGCATTGCGGATATCGCAAGCCACGTTGGCGGCCAGGCGCGCCGAAAGATAGCAGCCCAGCACCGTGCCGCCGCTAGCCATGCTGGTCGCGATAAACATGTATAGGCCGTTGCGTAAAATGTAGTCGACATCGCCCGTGGTAATACCGGTGTTGACCATGTTCGCCAGCATCGTGGGAACCAACAGCGTACCGACGTTATCCACCAGCAGCACCAGCAGCGTCACTGCGACAAGCCCTCGATATGGCTTTAGAAACCTCATTAACAGTCGCACGACTCCCCCTCACCTTGATTCTCGGCTTGGCTCTCGGCAGCGATATGCTGCTTAAAGGCATCGCACTCATCGCCGAGCACCTGAGAGAATTTGCCGATCAAGCGCATAATCTCGCGCTGCTCACATGGCTCAAGCGCGCCAAAGGCTCGCTGCTCGGCCTTGAGTGCCGGCAGCGCATAACGCTCGGCAAATCGCCTGCCCTCTTCGGACAGGCTCACAACCTTGTTCTTACGACTGCCTTCGGCAAACTCCAACGTTGCGAAGCCCCGCGCCGTCAAGGTTTTAATTGCCGAGTTGATGGTCTGCTTGCTGTAGAACCATTCGCTTGTCAGACGGCTTACGGCAATACTGCCGCCCGCCGTGCTGGTATCGACGAGCATCCAGTAAGCGCAGTCCGAAAGGCCGCAGGCGCGCGAGAACTCCGAATAGATATGGTCGAGTCCATTGAGCAATCGGTCGAAGTCGACCAACGCAACCGCACTATTCATCTACCCCACCATTCGATTGTCCGATTTTTGACCAATTTTGTGTCTCTAGATTAGTCCGAGTTTTGACTATCGTCAACAGGCTCTCCGCAAATGCGTGCATTTTTTTGGCCTATCGACAGAAAAAGACCGCTGGCGCGGGGGCGGCGCCAGCGGTCACGTGAAAATCGAGTTTTATTGCCTGTTAAGCAGCGACGGCCTCATAGACCGTAGCACCCGAGAAGCTGTCATGCAGGCTCTTGCCGGCAATCCACGGCAGCTCGACGACCTCGCAGACCGTGTTGACCAGCTCGGAGCAATCAGTAAAGTGGCCCTTGTCGTTGAGGGCCTCGCAATCCTGAACACGCCAATAGCCATC
>CABUMU010000096.1 GCA_902492855.1 uncultured Collinsella sp.
TTATGCCCGCCGTCTGCAGCTGCAGGAGCAGCTGTGTGCGCAGGTTGCCGACGCTCTCATGGATTATCTCGCTCCCCAGGGAGCGATTGTGCTCATGGAAGCCGAGCATATGTGCATGACCATGCGCGGCGTGCAAAAGCCCGGCACCAAGACCGTGACGCTCGCTCGCCGCGGCGTCTTTGAGACTGATCCCGCGCTCGAGGAGCGGTTCTTTAGGATGCTGGGCCGTTAGCATGAGGGTCGTCAACGACTTTACATCGAAGACCGATGAGGGGACGTCGCGTCGCGGCTTTATGGCTTCGGGCTTGGCTCCCTTTGGTGCCATGCCTCGCATTGATTACATTTGCGCCAACGGGCTGTTCCGGCGGCACCTGGGTAACATTGCACAGTTGGAATCGGGGCGCATCTTCTGCCGCCACGGTATTGACCATCTTCTCGATGTCGCTCGCATTATGTGGATCAAGAATCTCGAGGAACAGCTCGAATTTGACCGTGAGGTCATCTACGCCACGGCACTTCTTCACGATATCGGCAAAGATGAACAGTATGAATCGGGTATATCCCATGATGTTGCAAGCGAACGCGTCGCTGATGCGATTCTCGGCGGCATGCCCGATGATGTGGCGTTTGAGCCGGCCGATGCCGCAGCCATTAAGACGGCCATTCTGGGCCATCGAAAGCTGCGTGTGAACAGCCAACCGCTTGAGCGTCTGCTCTATGCAGCCGACAAAGCGTCGCGCGCCTGCTTTGCATGCCCCGCGCGCAATGCTTGCAACTGGAGCGATGATAAAAAGAACCTGTCGATTCGCGTGTAGTTAGTTTGCGCGGTCGGGGTTCTAAACGAAGGAGACGATCGCGATGAGCAACAAGAAACTGCCCGAGAATGCAACCAAGACTGAAGGCGCCGAGCTCGCCCGCCGTGGAAGGGGCGAAATATCCACCGCAACGGCGGTGCCTCACGTGAGTTATGACGATCTGCGCCATGCTGACCGCATTACTATCGACGGTCTCGAGGTCTTTGCCAACCACGGCGTGTATCCCGAAGAGAATGCGCTGGGCCAGAAGTTCATCGTGTCCTTGGTGCTCTATGCCGACCTGCGTGCAGCGGGGGAGCACGATAACCTGGACGCTTCGATTGACTACGGCTCGGTGTGCCACGATGTCGATGGCTATCTGCGCGAGCATACGTTTAAACTCATCGAGGCGGCAGCCGAGGGTGTGGCCCAGATGCTGCTGCGTCGTTACCCCTTGCTGCTTGGCGTGCGTGTTAAGCTCGATAAGCCTTGGGCTCCCGTCGGTCTTCCCCTGGCAAGCTGCGGCGTCGAGATCGAGCGCGTGCGCTAGTCGACGCTAGAGCTTGTTGAGGGGTGGCTGCTTGAGCCGCTGCGACAGGGCTCTATTGTTGGGGCAGTACGTGTCGAGCAGGGCGTGAAACCGCTGATTGTGGCTTGGCTCGAGCAAGTGGACGAGCTCGTGGGCGACAACCATGTCGAGGCATTCGACGGGGTAGGCGGCGAGCTCGCGCGCGATGCGAATAGCGCCGGATTTAGGTGTGCATGAGCCCCAACGCGTTTTCATGCTGCGTACGGAAATGCGGGCCACGTTGACGCCCATTGCGATTTCGTACGCATGCACCATATCGCGCAGCGCTGTGGTGACCTCGGAGGCATAGAGCTGGTCGATGTGGGCTTGGAGCTCATCGGACGTTAGGCCGTCGAGGATTGCGTACCGCTTGGCCTGTAGGCGTTCGTCCGATTTGTCGGCACCCATAAAGCTTGCGAAGGTGGCCTGCTTGGGTCGCGGTGCGGGTGACGCAAAGTTGTGATCGAGTGCGTCCTGTACCGTGATGGGCATGCCCCAAAGTGCAATGATGGACGAGGGGCTGAGCGGCTCTTGTGCCGTCGCCTGATGTTGCTCGCGCTGGGCAAGTCGACCGATAATCCAGGTGCTGTTGCGCTTCACAAACGCTTCGATACGCTCGCGGCTGGCGCCGAGCGGTGCGCTGGCGTGGACCTCACCGCTCGATGTGACGCGTAGGTTGAAGTTCTTGACGCGCTTTTTGGTAACGACGACGGGGATGGATGTGCCATCCGGTCGGGATACGGTAATCGTAAATTGCTGCGTCAAAAGCGGTCCTTCAGGTTGGGGACGGCATGTCGACCGTTCGGCATGCCGGCCCGCTCAAGGGACGTGATATTAATAACGCTCAAAGAAGGCAAGCGCATTATCGCTGCAGAGCTTCTGCATCACGGTCTTGCCAAAGTGCTTGGAGAGCATGTTCTGGAACTCGGGCATCTTGCTGGCATCGGAGAGGAAAGCGGGCACCGTGGCTCCGTCCCAGTCGCCGCCGAGTGCGATGACGTCCTCGCCGCCCAGGTCGAGCCAGTGCTCGATATGTGCCGCCAGCTGGTCGAAGGTGACGTCTGCGGCGGTCTTGTCGGTTGCGTCGTTGGAAAGGAACTCGCTGCAGTAGTTGAGGCCGACGATGCCACCCGTGTCGCGAATGGTGCGGAACTGGTCGTCGGTGAGATTGCGCTTGACGCCGCAGACGGTGCGGGAGTTGGAGTGGCTGGCGACGAAGGGGCGCGTGGCGTGGGCGACAACCTCGTCAAAGCACTCATCGTTGAGGTGGGAGACGTCGAGTACCATGCCGGCGTGCTCCATCTGCGTAAGTGCCTCGATGCCGGCAGCGGTGAGGCCGGCGTGGGTATCGTGTCCGCTCGCGAGCGGTCCCTGCGCGTTCCAGCTGAGTGACGACATAAGCACGCCCAAGCTCTTGAGCACCTCGATCAGCGCGGGGTCCTCGGCAAAGAACGTGGCGTTTTCGATGGTGTGGATGCAAGCGGCCTTGCCGTCCTTGAGCGCGGGGCGAATGTCTGCGGCGCTGCGTACGTTGACCATGCGGTCGTGGTTGAGCATTGCCTGGCCGCTCATATGCGCCATGATCTGCGCCTGGAAGCGCGCGGCGTGGGCGGTGGGAATCTCGTCGGGGACAAACGTGGCGAAGCACTGTGCCCACGGCGTGTTGCCAATCTTTGCGAGCGAGATGGCGCAGGCGTTGCCCTCGATGAGATCGAAATCTTGCGGATGTGTTTCGTCGCCGGGGAAATAACCGTCGGTGCCGGCGGTAAAGCGCAGGTCGAGATCGAGTGTGGCCCAGCCGATGCGGTCAGCGGTGTCGCAGTGAAGGTCAAATACGGGATATGCCATGGTTCCTCCGGTTGCAGCGTTTCTTTGCAAACTGTCATTGAATTGTATGACTAGGGTATAGTTAGCGCCATATGTTCATGGCGGCCCGCGTTGTGCGCCGCCCTTATTACGGAGGTTACCATGTCCAACCAGGGCAAGAAGGTCAAGACCCATTATCGCGGCACGCTCGATGACGGCACGCAGTTCGATAGCTCCTACGATCGCGGCGAGCCGCTGGAGTTCACCTGCGGTGCCGGTCAGATGATCAAGGGCTTCGACGCCGCTGTTGTCGACATGCAGGTGGGCGAGAAGAAGACCGTGCACATTCCTGCTGCCGATGCCTACGGCGAGCACAATCCCGAGATGGTTATTACCTTCCCGGCCGAACAGGTTCCCAACATCGAGCAGATCGAGAAGGGCATGAAGCTCTTCCTGTCCACGCCGAGCGGCATGCCTGTCCCCGCCGTCGTCATTGACGTGACGCCCGAGGCCGTGACGCTCGATGCCAACCACGAGCTTGCCGGCAAGGATCTCAACTTTGATATCGAGCTCGTCGAGGTCGAGGGTTAGAGTATGCCTGAACGCTTGGTTTCGACGACATGCTTGGGAAATCTCAACGATCCGTCCTATGAACTCCTGCTTCGCCGGAAGTTGGGCGGCGTCTTTGAGGTTGACGAGCTACTGCTCGATTGGGATCAGGCTGATGTATGCGCGTTTGCGGGCGTGACGGAGCTGGGGCGCACGATCGATGTTCGGCTGGATACTGCCGACGGCGGTCGTCTTGCCGATGGCGACGTGCTCGCCATCGACCGTTCGGGCATGGTGCCCGTGGCAGTTGTCGTGCGCTTGCGCAGCGCCGAGGTTTATTTGGTCGAAGTTGACCGCATGGACCCGATTGCGCTCGCGCATTCGTGCTGGGAGATCGGCAACATGCATGCGCCGCTCTTCCGAGGCGACTCGGACGAGCATGCCGTGCGCATATATACGCCGGTGCAGCCTGTTTTGGGCCGCATGCTCCGGGGTGTCGAGGGTGTTCGGCTCTCGGTGGTCACACGCGAGCTCGATGCCAGCCGGCGCTTTGCGTCGAGTGCGGCGGAGGTCGTCGTGAGCATGGCTCCAGACTTTACCATCGTAAAAAAGGTGCGCGGCTAAGCGCGCGTATGCGCAAGATGGGCTTTGAGGGGCGACCAATCAAGGTCCGTCTTGCTGTTGATAGGAGGCTTTGGGGAAGCATATGGGTCTTGAGGGAATCAAACTGATTGCATGCGATTTGGACGGCACGTTGCTGCATCCGGGGGAGCGCGAGCTGCGTTCCGAGGCCTTTGAGCTTATCGATGAGCTGCATCGTCGCGGTATCGTGTTTATGCCGGCGAGTGGCCGTCAATATGCGAGCTTGCGCTACCTGTTTGCCCCGGTGGCCGATGAGCTCACCTATGTATGCGAAAACGGAACCCTGGTGATGAGCGAGGGGCGTGCCGTTGTCAAGCGCTCTATGGAGCGTAGCCTTGCTATGGCTATCGCGAATGCCGTGGTTGCGTATCCCCATACCGACGTGACCCTTTCGTGTGAGGGGCACATCTACGCCATGAGCGGTAACGATGCGTTCGTCGACCATTTGCGCTATGTGGTCCACTGCGATGTGGCGGTGGTCGACCGTCCCGAGGACATCGACGAGGATGTCATTAAGATTGGCTTCCAGACGCCCGAGGTGGATTATCCGGCAGCCCGGGAGTATTTCGAGCGCCTCTTTAGCGATCGTGTCGAAGTGATGACGTCGGGAACCGCATGGACGGACTTGATCGGTTTCGGTTCGGGCAAGGGCTCCGCGCTTGCCGATTACGGTCGTGCCCTGGGTATTTCGCCCGATGAGATGATGGCTTTTGGCGACAATGAGAACGATCGCGACATGCTCAACGTCGTGGGCCATCCCTATCTGATGGAGAGCTGCAACCCCACCATGCGTGGCGTCAACGACCGCGTCCGTTACGTGCGCACGGTCGAAGAAGAACTGCACCGTCTACTTGCTGAGTAAACATTTGGGGCATGTCTAGAAATCTACTTCTTGCTGCAAAGTGCGGAAAGGTGGATTTTAAGGCATGTTCCAAACGTCTACCGGCAATCGGGGCAGAGACCCTCGAAGATGGTGTAGTGCGACGTGACGTGCCAGCCGATTTGCTCGGATGCTTTGGCGTCGAGCTGTGCATCGAAGGGGAGTGGTACGTCGATGACGCGGCTGCACGAGGTGCAGATGATATGCGCATGCGGCTCGACGGTGCGATCGAAGCGGCTGCCGCCCGGCGTCTTGATGGAGAGGATTTCGCCGGCGTCGGCCAAGAGATTGAGATTGCGGTAGACCGTACCGCGGCTGATTTTGTCATCCTGCGCGCGCACGACGTTGTAGATTTCGTCGGCGGTGGGATGGTTATAGCTTTGGCGCACGGCGTCAAGAACCAGCTTTCGCTGCTTGGTATTCCTTCTTTGCACCGCCATGCGCCTCGCCTCTTTTCTATTAACGGTCGTAGGTAAATGATACCGTATTTAGCACACAATACTAATAATGAGGAGTGAAACCGTCTTCATTGGCAAGTGGGGCTCGGGCCTGGGCATCTACGAGGCGAAAACGCGTTCCCATGCGCTCGTAGGAGGCATGAAGTGCCTCGAGATGAGATAGGATATTTGCCGGAGCTCCCTGTATCTCCATCTCGACTGAGCCGTCTTCCATGTTACGCACCCAGCCGGTGAGTGCGCGTGCCTGCGCGACGTTGGTGTTGGTAAAGCGAAAACCAACGCCTTGGACTTGCCCCGCCCAGCGCAGGAAATAGCGCAGGGGAGTGTCTTGAGTGGCCTCGTCGCTTGCGAGCACGGTAAGCCTGCGGCGCAGCTCGAGCTCGACGTTTGATGGTTTTTGAGGCTCTCGACTGCCGCCGGTGACGCTGGAGAAGAACGTATCGAAGAGGCCCATCGCTATGCCTGCTTGCCTGCGTCGGCCGGGAAGGTTATGCCGGCCTGCTGACGCACGGCATCCATGATGCGTAGTGAGACGAGCGTGACATCGCGGTAGTGGCCAAGCTCGTGGCGTCCCGCCGGGGTCTCCCAAATCTCTTCCTTGACGTTATCGATGCCGCCGATGGCGGTGATGAAGTCCGTGAGCTCGTATTCCATAGTGTTGCTCGATTTGGGCAGGTCGAGCACGGGGCCGTTATCGCCCTGTTCGCGCGGCGCCTCGGTCGCCGAGCCGCGTACGACGTCGCCGCGATAGTCGATGCGGACGTTGCGGGGCGTGGACAGATGGTCGATCTGGATAGTGCCACGCTCGCCTTCGATCTGCGAGGGCAGTAGGTCATTCGTAATTTTGGAGTGCGCGAGCTCGACGGAGATTCGGCCACCGCCGTAGCTGGCGAGGATGGAACCGCAGCCGTCGATGGGGCCGTGCGTGAGCTGTCGCGTGGTGGGGTCGAGCAGAGTAGCCATGCTCGTAAGGCCGGAGGGTATGCCGAAAATCTCGACCATGGGCTCGACGGTGTAGACGCCAATATCCATGAGGGAACCCGATGCCATATTGCAGTCGAAGATATTGGTGGCGCGTCCCGCGAGAATCTCGTTGTAGCGCGAGGAATACTTGCCAAAGCGCAATGAGGCGCGGCGGATGGGGGCGATTTCACCCAAGGCGTCCTCGATGGCGTGGAAAGCGGGGTCATGGAGCGGGCGCATGGCCTCGAGGGCTACGACGCCCGCTGCCTCGGCAGCGCGGAAGACTTCCAGCGCCTGCGCCTCGGTGGCGCAGAAGGGCTTCTCGACGATGACGTGCTTGCCACCAGCGATGCAGGCAAGGGCCTGCTCGTAGTGAAGTGCGTTAGGGCTGCCGATGTAGACGGCGTCGACGTCGTTGGCGGAAGCGAGCTCGTCGAGTGCGGTGAAGTTACGATCGCCGCCGTGCTTAGCGGTGAAGGCGGCGCCGCGATCAGCATCGCGCGAGAGCGTGCCCACAAACGCAGCTTGGTCGTTGGCGTTGACGACCTGGATAAAGTCGTCGGTAATCATGGATGTGCCGATGGTCGCTATACGCAGCATGTATCCCCCTCGTGCCGTTCGGTTTACAGGATGAGTGTAGCGCGAAGGGGCAGGAAATAGCGTGCGAAAACGCCGTTACAGGTCGCTCTCGTTAAAGCCAGTGTCGATATCGAGGTTGCTGCCGTCGGCCGCCCTGGTGGCAAGCTCGTCGCAGCGCTCGTTGAGCTCATGGCCGGCGTGACCCTTAACCCAGATGAACTCAACCTTGTGCTTGCTCTTTGCGGTGAGCAGGCGCTCCCACAGATCGCGGTTCTTGACAGGCTGCTTGTTGGCGGTCTTCCAGCCGCGTTTTTTCCAGCCGTCGATCCAGTGCTTGTTGAAGGCGTTAACGACGTACTGCGAATCGGAATGGACTTCGACGTCGCAGGGGCGGTTGAGCGCCTCGAGTGCCACGATAACGGCCATGAGCTCCATGCGGTTGTTGGTGGTCTTGGCGTAGCCGCGCGAAAGCTCAGAGGTGAAGGTCTTGCCGGCGGGGTTGGTGTATTTGAGCACGGCGCCGTAGCCGCCGCGTCCCGGAT
>CABUMU010000097.1 GCA_902492855.1 uncultured Collinsella sp.
CATACCCTCGTTCGGTCAGACGCGCCGCCGCTGTTTGTATTTGTGCCGTATAATGACCGTTACCTATGACGCGATACAAAAGAAAGGTGTTTGCCCATGCAGGCACAGAAGGCGGAGGGAACCCGCGACCTTATCGGCGCCGAGATGCGCGCCTGGCAAAAGATGCAGCAGATTGCGGCCGGCGTGTTCGAGCCGTTTGGTTTTAAACCCATCGAGACGCCCGCGATCGAGCAGGTGGACGTGTTTGTCCACGGTATCGGCCAGTCGACCGACGTCGTGCGCAAGGAAATGTTCCGCGTGTTCAGCGGTGCCAACCTGGAGCGCGTCTTTACCGAGGGCACCGACACCAAACTCAAGCCCAAGCAGCGCCTGGCGCTTCGCCCCGAGGGCACGGCCGGCGTGGTGCGCGCTGTCGTCGAGAACAATCTGGTGCCCCAGGGCTCCACGCCGTTTAAGGCGTACTACGCCGAGGCCATGTTCCGCGGCGAGCGTCCCCAGAAGGGCCGCCTGCGCCAGTTCCACCAGGTGGGCATCGAGTGGCTCGGCGCTCCCGATCCGGCGGCAGACGCCGAGTGCATCATCATGCTCATGGAGTTTTACAAGCGCCTGGGCTTCGATCTTTCCAAGCTTCGTCTGCTCATTAACTCGATGGGCGACGCTCAGTGCCGTCCGGCTTACCGCGAGCAGGTCAAGCAGTTTATCCTCGATCACGCCGACGAGATGTGCGATGAGTGCCGCGAGCGCGCCGAGCTCAACCCGCTGCGCGCCTTCGACTGCAAGAACGACCATTGCCGTGAGATCATGGCCGACGCCCCGCTGATGGGCGACAACCTGTGCGACGAGTGCCGCGAGCACTACGAGCAGGTCAAGCGCTATTTGGATGCGGCGGGTATCGAGTATGTCGAGGATCCCACCTTAGTGCGCGGCCTGGACTACTACACCCGTACTGTCTTTGAGGTCGAGGCTCCCGGCGCCGGTGTCGGCTCCATCGGTGGTGGCGGTCGCTACGATGGCCTCGTCGAGCTCGAGGGCGGCAAGCCCACGGCAGGCGTCGGCTTCGCCGTCGGTTTTGAGCGCGCCCTGCTGGCCCTGCAGGCCTTTGGCAGCGACCTGGGTGCCGAGGAGGTCCCGTGCGTCTACGTCGCCAATGCCGGCAAGGAGCTGCGTCAGAACGTCTTTGCCATTACGCAGCAGCTTCGCGCCGCAGGGATTGTGACCGAGGCCGACTATCAGGGCCGTTCGCTCAAGGCCCAGTTTAAGCAGGCCGATAAGGTAGGCGCCAAGCTCATCCTGGTCCTGGGCGGCGACGAGCTTGCCGCCGGCAAGGTCAAGGTGCGCGACATGCAGAGCCATGACGAGGTTCTCGTCGATCTGGCCAACGGCGTCGAGGCGGTTCGCGAGCGTCTGTAGCGCATGATTTTTGAGCTGCGGACCCGCTAACATGTCCCGCTCGCGACGAGCTATTGTTACGGGGGTGTTTCGCATTTATGCGGAATGCCCTCGTTTGCATATGCCGCCCACCGAGAAATACGACCATTTGGGGCAAAAACCCTTGCAATGCAGAAAATACTTTTGTGTGGTAAAGCGCAATCAGTGTCGAAAGTATTTCTCAAGCGCCTATAATGAATACCGCATGTTACGTGCATAGAAGGAGGAATGGGAGGAAACGTGGCTGAGAACCTAAGCAACCAGTCTGTACCCGAAGCCGCGGCGCGCGTCGCTGCCGTGGTCAACCGCCTCGTTAACCGAATCGGCTCGAATGCCGAGTCCAGGGAGCGTCTCGCCGAGATCGAGATCCCCGAGGAGCTGCGCGATAATCTGGCGCTGTTCCTGCGCCTGGAACGTCGTGTGCTTAGCGAGTATGATCCCGAGATCGCGGACCTGTTCGACAAGATTTTGACAGCCGAGATTGTGGCCAATGCTGGCAACCCCGGTAGCCGCGCTGCCGACGAGTCCGTTGACGAACAGGGCGTGCCCACTGCCGACGAGCCCACCGCCGTGGCGTTTCGCGAAGTCGTCGATTTGATTGACAGCCTGCCGCTTGATAAGCAGCAGGTCATCGTTCGCGCCTTTACGAGCTTCTTCCACTTGGCAAACCTGTCGGAGGAGAACTACCGTGTGGCGCAGCTGCGCGAGCGCGAGGCCGGCGCATCGACCGATACCGAGGTCGATCCCGCCAACGAACTCACCGTCGCCTATCACCAGTTGGTAAACGAGATGGGCGTCGAGGGTGCCAATGAGCTGCTCGGCAAGCTCGAGTTCCACCCTGTCTTTACCGCACATCCCACCGAGGCCCGTCGTAAGGCCGTCGAGGGCAAGATTCGCCGTATCTCCAACCTGCTGGAGGAGCGTCCGCGTTTGGGCGGCTCCGACCTGGTGGAGAACGAGCGCCATATGCTGCAGGAGATCGACGCCCTGGTGCGTACGAGCCCCATCGCGCTCAAGAAGCCCACGCCGGTCGAGGAAGCCGATACCATCATCGACATCTTTGATAACACGCTGTTCGACGTTATCCCCGTCATCTATCGTCGTTTTGACGACTGGGTGCTGGGCGACAAGGCCGGTACCGTGCCGCCGCTGTGCCCGGCGTTCTTCCATCCCGGCAGCTGGATCGGTTCCGACCGCGACGGTAACCCCAACGTCACCGCCAAGGTGAGCCGTGAGGTCGCCGCCAAGTACTTTACCCACATGGTGCTCAAGCTCGAGGACAAGTGCCGCCGCATCGGCCGCAACCTCACGCTCGAGGCCACCTACAGCAAGCCGTCTGCCGAGCTCATCAACCTGTGGAACCATCAGGTCGAGATGAGTACCCAGTACACGGCCCGCGCCGAGCTGATTTCCGAGCACGAGCCGCATCGCGCCGTCATGCTCGTCATGGCCGACCGTCTGAACGCCACCGTGCGCCGTATCACCGACACCATGTACCACAGCGCCGATGAGTTCCTGGATGACCTGCGCGTCGTCCAGCGTTCGCTTGCTGCCTGCGGTGCCGTCCGTGCCGCCTACGGTCCGGTCCAGACCATCATCTGGCAGGTCGAGTCCTTCGGCTTCCATATGGTCGAGATGGAGTTCCGTCAGCACTCCGTGGTGCACGCCCGCGCCCTCAAGGATATCCACGAGAACGGTATCCATGGCGACCTGCAGCCCATGACGCGCGAGGTCATCGATACCTTCCGCGCTATCGGCTCCATCCAAAAGCGCTACGGCAAGAAGATGGCGCACCGCTACATCATCTCGTTCACCAAGAGCGCCCAGCATGTGGCCGACGTCTTTGAGCTTGCCCACCTGTCCTTTGCACACGAGGAGGATGTCCCCGAGCTCGACGTGATCCCGCTGTTCGAGCAGCTCGAGGACCTCGAGGGCTGCATCGACGTGCTCGACCAGATGCTTACGCTGCCCGTGGTGCAAAAGCGCCTTGCCCAGACCAACCGCCGCATGGAGGTCATGCTGGGCTATTCCGACTCCTCCAAGGACGCCGGTCCTACCACGGCCATGCTCGCGCTGCACTCCGCGCAGGAGCGCATCGCCAAGTGGGCCGAGAAGAACGATATCGACCTGGTGCTCATGCACGGTCGCGGCGGTGCCGTGGGCCGTGGTGGCGGCCCGGCCAACAAGGCCGTGCTGGCGCAGCCCAAGGGTTCGGTCAACTGCTTCTTTAAGCTCACCGAGCAGGGCGAGGTCATCTTAGCCCGGTACGGCAACCGCACGCTGGCTCAGCGCCATGTTGAGTCCGTTGCTGCCGCAACGCTTTTGCAGTCGGCCCCGAGTGTCGAGAAGACCAACACCGAGACCACGCAGAAGTTCTGGGATATGGCCGAGAAGCTCAACACCGCAAGCCACGAGCGCTATCTGGACCTGCTGAACACCGAGGACTTTACACCGTGGTTCTCGACCGTGACGCCGCTGACCGAGGTCGGTCTGCTGCCGATCGGCTCGCGTCCGGCCAAGCGCGGTCTGGGTGCGAAGTCACTCGACGACCTGCGTACCATTCCGTGGATCTTCAGCTGGAGCCAGGCGCGCATTAACCTGGCCGCTTGGTACGGCCTGGGCACCGCCTGCGAGCAGCTTGGCGATCTTGACCAGCTCAAGGCTGCCTACCAGGAGTGGCCGTTCTTCCGCACCTTTATCGACAATATTGAGATGTCGATCGCCAAGACCGATCAGCGCATCGCCAAGATGTATCTGCACCTGGGCGATCGCCAGGATCTGTCCGAGAAGGTCTTTACCGAGATGCAGCTCACGCGTAAGTGGGTCCTTGCCATCGTCGGTGACGAGTGGCCGCTGCAGCGCCGCCGCGTGCTCGGGTGCGCCGTCCGCGTGCGTAACCCCTATGTCGACGCCCTGTCCATCGCCCAGGTCCGCGCCCTTCGCGAGGTGCGCATGAATCAGGACGAGATGGCCGAGGAGAAGAAGGCCGAGTACATGAGCCTGATTCTTTCGACTGTGACCGGCGTCTCGGCAGGATTGCAGAACACGGGGTAATCGATAGCCCTGTGGCTCTCACCGGGACCCGATGGGTTTCCCTCTGAATGCGTCCTCGCACTTGAAGCCCCCTTATCCTGCTCCTTCGGAGCTGCGGATAAGGGGGCTTCGTGCTGCGGAGTGCATTCAGAGGGAAACCCATCGGATCCCTTCGTCCTCGGTCTTCTGGGGTTAAAGCTAAAGGGAATAAGGCGCGCTTCGCGCATAGCGTGGAGTGCGGCGAGGGCTTCTTGCGTCCTGCGGAGTGTGCCTAAAAGTAAACTAATGGCGGGCCCTGCGATGTCCGGTCTTCGGCGGATTACTGGCTGGGGGAAATAATGGCGCGCTTCGCGCGTTTGGAAGGGGCTTCGTGCTGCGGAGTGCATTCAGAGGGAAACCCATCGGGTCCTTTCGTCCTCGGTTTTCGGCGGATCAGCCGCTGGGTGAGGGTGGTGCTTGGGGCGACGTGCAAAAAAAGGAGTTTTCAGCAGCCAAAGATTGGTGCATAAGGCTATGGGTGACGTTTGCGGCCCCTGTTGATGCTTTTGCACGACGATTGGGCTTTGGTGATATTCATATATGGCTGGTTTCTCGCCGCATGCTATTCAGATGGGTCGAGTCATGAGGACTATCTACTTTTTGAAAGACTTTTGACACCAAAATCTTATCTCGCGATGCTGAATACTCGCAAAAATGCACGCTCCGGAGGGCACTACCCTGTTACGGCTAGAAATCCATGCGCCATTTTATGCAATTAATTAACGCATTTATGCAAAATGGCTTACGTGCGTACGTCTCGGGGTAGATGTTTGCCTCGGCGCTGCGTAAGTCATCCTGTCTATAGTGTCTTTGACAGGCGGCCGCGGTCCCGTTTGGGGTCGCGGCTGTTTTGTTGTGGGTCAAATATGAACGTTGTGTTAATGAGTCGGTGGACGGTGGTGTTTTTCGGTGAGCGGCGTATCCTTCCAACGGTTTATCTAGTGTGTCAGTTGAAAGGAAGAGGGCGCTCGTCATTGTTTGAATGTGAACTGCCGTTTGACCACAAGACGTTGCATCTGGAGCTCGAGGATAAGAACTTCGCGGGTGTGATGGAAGGTCATCAAAACGAGTTTAAGACTACAAAATCACAGGAAGAGCTGGTAGAGGAGTCACTTGCCAACCCTTATGGCTCGCCTTCGCTCGAGGAGCTTTGTGCTGGCAAGAAGGATATCGTCATTATTAGCTCCGATCATACGCGCCCCGTTCCCTCGCGTGTGACGATGCCTATTCTGCTGCATCACATCCATTCCGCTGCGCCCGAGGCTCGAGTGCGTATTTTGGTTGCTACGGGTATGCATCGTCCTTCGACGCACGAGGAGCTCGTCAACAAGTACGGCGAGGAGATCGTTGCCAACGAGGAAATTGTTATGCACGTCGCGACTGACGACAGCATGATGAAAAAGATCGGCACCCTGCCTTCTGGCGGCGAGTGCATCATCAACAAGATTGCTGCCGATTGCGATCTGCTGCTTGCCGAGGGCTTTATTGAGCCGCACTTCTTTGCCGGTTTCTCTGGTAGCCGCAAGTCCGTCCTGCCTGGTATCGCCAGCTACAAGACCATCATGTACAACCACAACGGTCAGTTTGTGAACGATTCCCATTCGCGTGCCGGCAACCTGTGCCACAACCACGTGAGCGAGGACATGTTTGCCGCTGCCGAGATGGCTCACCTTGCCTTTGTGCTCAACGTGGTGCTCAACGGCAAGCACGAGGTCATCGGCTCCTTTGCCGGCGACATCCACAAGGCGCACGAGGCTGGCTGCGAGTTCGTGAAGAGCCTTGCCGGCGTTGAGCCCGTCGAGTGCGAGATTGCCATTACCACCAATGGCGGCTACCCGCTCGACCAGAACATCTATCAGGCCGTGAAGGGCATGTGCTCTGCAGAGGCCACACTTCCCGAGGGCGGCGTGATCATCGATGTCGCCGGTTGTGCCGACGGTCACGGTGGCGAGGGCTTCTATCACAACATCGCCGACAATGATCCGGCAGAGTTTGAGCGCGCCTGCATCGACCGTCCTAAGGACGAGACCCTGCCCGACCAGTGGACGAGCCAGATCTTTGCCCGCATCCTCGCGCATCACCCTGTGATCATGGTTACCGACCTGTGCGATCACCAGATGATCAAGGATATGCACATGACGCCGGTTAACGCCCTCGATGAGGCGCTCAAGCTCGCCTTTGAGATGAAGGGTGCCGATGCCAAGGTGGCCGTCATTCCCGATGGCCTGGGCGTTGTCGTCGCACAGCACTAGTACGCGGCCTAAACGAATCGTTTATAACCGACAAGAAAGATAGGGTTTTATGCTTACCAAACTCCTCTGCGAATTCGGCGCAACGGCCCTCATGATCATCTTTGGCGTGGGCGTGCACTGCGATACCGTACTCAAGGGCACCAAGTATCAGGGCTCCGGTCACATGTTTGCCATCACCACCTGGTCTTTTGGCATCTCGGTCTGCCTGTTTGTCTTTGGCGGCGCCGTGTGCATGAACCCCGCCATGGTGCTTGCCCAGTGCATCGTAGGCCTGGTGCCGTGGAGCAGCTGCATCCCCTTCATGATTGCCGATATGCTCGGCGGCTTTGTGGGCGCCGTAATCGCTTGGTTGATGTATGCCGATGAGTTCAAGGCTTCCGAGGGCGTCGTCGACCCCGTTGCTCAGCGCAACATCTTCTCGACCAACCCAACCACCGAGGGCATGAACTATGCCCGCAACTTCTTCTGCGAGGCCATCTGCACCTTCGTGTTCATCAGCGCCATCCTTGCTGCCGCTAGCCGCGCTGGCGAGAACGTTTTGATGCTCGCCGTCTGCGTCGGCCTGATCGTTTGGGCCGTTGGCATGGGCATGGGCGGCATCACCGGCTTCGCCATGAACCAGGCTCGTGACCTTGGTCCTCGCATGGCTTACCAGGTACTGCCGATCAAGAACAAGGCCGACAACAACTGGAAGTATGGCCTGCTTGTTCCTGGCATCGCACCGTTTATCGGTGCCGCTCTGGCCGCACTGTTTGTGCACGGTTTCTTGGGCATGTTCTAGGCTAAGGACGGCTCTATAAGGTCCGGGCTCGGTAAGGGTTAACTTTCCAACGCGTCCTCGGACATGCAAAAAGGCTCGCTGCGCACTTCGTGCGGCGAGCCTTTTTGCGT
>CABUMU010000098.1 GCA_902492855.1 uncultured Collinsella sp.
CGCTTGCGAGCGCCTCCATGACCTCGTCGTAGCGGCTCGCATCGCACGACACGTACACGCGCGCGAACGAACGGTCCACCGCGACCTCGACCGCAGTCAAAGTAACCAGGTCGAGACGCGGATCGGAAACCTCAAAGAGCAGGATATAACCGAGCTTCTCGCGAAGCTGCTCGCCCAGACGGCGGGTTGCCTGCGTTTGCTTCATAGCGCTACCCCCTACTCGGTACGGGCAACCTGGTCGATGCGGTAACCCTCGATCTGGTCGCCGGGCTTGATGTCCTGGAAGTTCTCCAGGCCAATGCCGCCCTCGGAACCGCTCTTGAGGCTCTTGGCCTCGTCCTTGTAGTGGCGCATCGAGGCGATCTTGCCGTTGAAGACCACGATACCGTCGCGCACCAGACGCACGGAATCGGTCGCGGCGATCTCGCCCTCTTCGACGCGGACACCGGCGGCGATACCGACTTTGGGCACCTTGAAGGTGTCCAGGACGGTCGCGGTACCCGTGGCGACCTCGACCTCGGTGGGCTTGAGCATGCCGATACGGGCGGCGTCGAGCTCCTCGAGGCACTTGTAGATGACGTCGTAGCAACGGATCTCGACGCCCTCGCGCTCGGCGGCGGAGCGGGCCTTACCGTCGGGACGGACGCCAAAGCCGATGATGATGGCGTTAGAGGCGTCGGCCAGGACGACGTCGGTCTCGTTGATGGCGCCAACGGCGGAGTGGATCGTGTTGATGCGAACCTCGGACTGATCCATCTTGTCGAGCGAGTCCTGAAGGGCCTCGATAGAACCTTGGACGTCGGCCTTGATGATCAGGTTGAGTTCCTTGACCTCGGCGTCGGCGATGGTCTCGAAGAGGTTCTCGAGCGTGACGTGCTTGACGCGGCTCTGCTCCTCGATACGGGCCTTGAGCGAACGCTCGTCGGCAAGGGCGCGAGCCTCGCGCTCGTCCTCGAACACGCGGAACTCGTCACCGGCGTTGGGCACGGACTGCAGACCCAGAATCTCGACAGCGTCGGAGGGACCGGCCTCGGTGACGGCGCGACCCTTGGGGTCGAGCATGGCGCGGACGCGACCGTAGGTAAGGCCAGCGACCAGCGTATCGCCCACGTGCAGGGTACCGCGGGTCACGAGCACGGTAGCGACCGAGCCGCGGCCCTTGTCGAGCTTGGCCTCGAGGACGTTGCCGGAGGCAAAGGTGTCCGGGTTGGCCTTGAGCTCGAGCACGTCTGCCTGGAGCAGCACGGTCTCCAGAAGGTCGTCGATACCGATCTTCTGCTTGGCCGAGATGTTGACGAACATGTTCTGTCCGCCCCACTCCTCGGGGATGACGCCGTACTCGGTGAGCTCCTGACGCACACGGTCGGGATTGGCGCCGGGCTTATCGATCTTGTTGACGGCAACGACGATGGGTACGCCGGCGGCCTTGGCGTGGGTGATTGACTCGACCTTCTGGGGCATGACGCCGTCGTCGGCGGCGACGATCAGGATGACGATGTCGGTCACCTTGGCGCCACGGGCACGCATGGCCGTAAAGGTGGCGTGACCCGGGGTATCAATGAAGGTGATCTTGCGGTCGTTGATCATGACCTGCGAAGCGCCGATGGCCTGCGTAATGCCGCCCGCCTCGCCGGCAGCAACGCCGGTGTGACGGATGGCGTCGAGCAGCGACGTCTTGCCGTGGTCGACGTGACCCATGACGGTGACGACCGGGGCGCGAGGCTTAAGGTCGGCGGGATCGTCGTAGAACGAGAAGGTGTTCTCCTCCTCGGGGGTGATGATCTTGATCTGACGGCCCAGGTCGTCGGCAACGAGCTCGACGAGGTCGTCGGACATGGACTGCGTCATCGTGAGCGGCGTACCCAGCAGGAACAGGCGCTTGATGATGTCGTTGGCCGGAACGTCGAGCGCCTCGGCAAGCTCCTGGACGGTAACGCCCTGGGAGACCTTGATGGCGTCGAGGTCCTCGGGGTTCACGCCCTGGGCCAGCGCCTCCTCTATCTTGCGCTCCTCCTGAGCCTTGGCAGCCTCCCGCTCGCGCTTCTCCTTGCGCTTCTTGCGGCGACCGGTGGACTCGCGAGAGGCCTCCTCGACGGCGGCACGAGCCTCCTCGAGCACCTTCTCGCGGCTGTACTCCTCGGCCTCGCGAGCCATACGGCTGTAGTGGTCCTCTTCGTTGTTGTGACCGCCCTTACGCTTCTTGCCCTTACCCTGCTTATCGGGGTTGGGGAAGTCCATGGCGGCAGCGACGTTGTTGCTGGCGTTGGTGCGATGGCTGTGCGAACGGCTCTCGGAGGCGTTGCGCTCGGAGTTGTTGTCGGAAGCGTTACGATCGTTACGACGGCCACCGCGGCGGTCGTTGTTGCCGCCACGACGGTTACCGCGCTCTGCGGCGCGCTCGGCCTTGGCCTTGTCCTCGGCGTCCTTCTTCTCCTTGAGCACAGTCTCCTGTGCGGCGATCTGGTCGAGCAGCGAACGGAAGCGGGAACCGGAGTCGGAAGCGGGAACGGCGCGGCGCTGGGCCTCGCGGGCAGCCTCCTCCTTCTCGCGGGCAAGGCGCTCCTGCTCGGCCTTCTTCTTGGCCTCGGCCTCGGCGCGGGCAGCCTCCTCGGCAGCCTGGGCTGCGGCAAACTGGCGGCGCTCCTCCTCACGTGCGTTCTCGGCGGCGATGCGCTCGCGCTCGGCCTCGGCGGCGCGTGCGGCCTCCTCGGCGGCAGCCGCCTGCTCCTCGGCCTGCTTGGCGGCCTCGACTTCCTGGGCGCGGGCCTCGATCACCGAGGCGAGCTGCTTGCGGACCATGGCGACATAAGCGTCCTCCAAGGTGGAGGAAGCGGACTTAGCGGGAATCTTCATTTCGGCGAGATGACCCATCAGTTCCTTGGAGGTCATGCCGAACTCTTTGGCCAGGGTGGACACACGGACTTTTGCCATATGACTTCACCTACCCTTTCTGGCCCCTTGGGTGCCTAGAGACTGAACGAGCGTGGGAGACGCGCCGGGACCCGCCCGGCGCGTCCGCGCGCTAGATCAGGTCCTCCGCATCATCGAAGGCGTCGGTGTCGTGGACACCGCAGAAACGGGAGCCGGGACGAGCCTGGTTGCGGCACTGGATGCCGTCCTCGGACACGTACTCGCAGCGGCGGACGTCCCCGTCCTCCTCGTCACCGATCAGGTCGGCGGCGGGCTCCTCGTGAACGGGAACGTTCTTGAGGATGTCGGCGGCAAGCGTCTCGGACTTGATGTCGATGTGCCAGCCGGTCAGGCGCGCGGCGAGGCGGGCGTTCTGGCCCTCCTTGCCGATGGCGAGGGACAGCTGGTCGTCGGGCACGATGACGCCGGCGTAGGCCTTCTCCTCGTCGATGAGGACGCGGGTGACCTTGGCGGGCGACAGGGCGTTGGCGACGTAGACGGCAGGATCGGCATCCCAAAGGATGACGTCGACGCGCTCGCCACGGAGCTCGCCCACGACAGCGCGAACACGGCTGCCCTTGGGGCCGACGCAGGCGCCCACAGGATCCAGACGGTCGTCGAGCGAGTGGACGGCGACCTTGGAGCGCTGGCCGGGCTCGCGGGCGATCGACTTGATCTGGACGGTGCCCTCATAGATCTCGGGCACCTCCTGCTCAAACAGACGACGCATGAGCTCGGGGTGAGTACGGGAGATGACAATCGGCGGACGGCTGTGCTCGCCACGAACCGGCTGCAGGTTGGAGTTGGGGTCGCGAACGTCGATGATCACGGCCTTGATGTGCTGGTTGTGCAGATAGCGCTCGCCCATCGGACGCTCGTTGCGCTCGTTCTCGTAACGACGCTGATCGAAGTGCGGCAACTCGGCCTCGACGCCCTCGCGGATCTTGACGATCGTGAAGTCGGGCGTGGACTGCAGCACGGTACCGCTGATGAGGTCACCGATGCGGCCGGAGAACTCCTCGTAGATCTGCTCACGGGCGGAGTTGCGCACGATGGCGTTGATCTCGGCCTTGGCGTGCTGGGCGGCGATGCGGCTCGTGTTCTTGGGAGTGACGTCGATCTCCTCGAACTCGGTGAAGTTGCCCTCCTCGTCCATGGAATCGTCGATCGGCTCCAGGCGGTAGACGTAGATCTTGCCGGTGGTGCGGTCGATGGTCACCTTGGCGCCCCACTCAAGATGCAGGATCTCGGCATAGCTCTTGGCGAGCGACTGCTCCAGGCGGTCGATCAGGTAGAGCTGGTCGATGTGCTTCTCCTGGCAAAGCTCCATCAGGGCGGACATCATGTCGGATGCTGCCATCTTACTTTCCTTCCTTCGCGGGCTTGAAGTCATAGGTGGGCTTCAACTTGCACTTTTTAACATCAGAGAAATCGAGGGTGACGGACTCGCCGTCCTCGAGCTCGAGGGTCACGTTCGTCTCGGTGGCGGCGGCAATCTTGCCGGCGTACTTGCGACGGCCCTCGGTGGCGGTGGAGGTGAGCTCGCAGTTCTCGCCCACAAAACGGGCAAAGTCACTCGGGCGGCGCAGCGGACGCGCCATACCCGGGCTCGACACCTCGAGCGTATAGCTCGAAGAAATGGGGTCGAGCTCCTCAATCACATCGCCGACCCATTTGGTATTGGCCGTGACGTCATTGAGCGACAGGCTCTGACCCTCGGCACCCTCGATACGCACACGCACGCAGGGGGCCTTGGTGGCACCCACGAGCTCAACATCGACGATGTCGACATCGTGCTGGGGAGCGACGGCCTCGAGCGCGTCGATGATCGCCTGCTCGGTCTTGGTCTTGACCATTGCGGCACCTCCATCCATACAAAAAAGAAGCGGGGCCGAAACCCCACTTCTTTCAATTACAACTTCATTTGCAAGCAAACTATACCAATACCTGCGCAAACGTGCAACCACAACACAAACCCGCAGGTCAGCGTGAGCACAGGTTCTCCACAAGAAATGGATAATTGGGTGTTGTCGCAAGTATCCATAACCAAAAAGAGGGGCGACTCCCTGCGAAATCGTCCCTCGCTTTTACATGTCAGCTATGCACGCAGCGCTTACTTGACCACCAGGTTAACCAGCTTGCCAGGCACGCAGATGGCCTTGACGACCGTCTTGCCCTCGGTCCACTTGGCGACAGCGGCCTCCGCGGCAGCCTGCATCTCCTCGTTGGAGGCGTCGCGGGCCACGTCGATGCGGCCGCGGACCTTGCCGAGCACCTGTACGACGATCTGCACCGTGTCCTCGATGGACTCGGCCAGGTCAAACTCAGGCCAGGAGGCGGTGTAGGCGTTGCCCTCGCAGCCGAGTGCCTCATGCCACAGCTCGTCGGCCCAGAACGGGCAGATGGGGGCAAGGACGCTTACGATGTCCTTGGCCACGCCGTAGCACAGGGCCTTGTCGCGGTCAGCGCCCTCGGTGGCGTTGAGGTAGGCGCTCGCCGCGTTGACGAGCTCCATGACGGCCGAGATCGCGGTGTTGAACTGGCCGCGATCGAAGTCCTCGGTGCACTTGGCGATGGTGCGGTGACGCTCGCGGTAGAGCTTCATCGCGGTCTCGTCAAGCACGGACTTGTCGAAGGCCACGCTGGCGTCACCCGACTGGACGAGCTGCCACACGATACGCCAGGCGCGCTTGATAAAGCGGTTGGCGCCCTCGACGGCCTTGGGATCCCAGTCGAAGTCCTTCTCGGGCGGGGCGATAAACAGGATCGCCAGACGCATGGTGTCGGCGCCGTAGGGCTCGATGACCGAGCTCGGGGGCACGACGTTGCCCTTGGACTTGGACATGGTGTCGCCGTTCTCGTCCTTGACCATGCCCTGGCACAGCAGGTTGGTGAAGGGCTCGTCAACACTCAGCAGACCCAGGTCGCGTAGTGCCTTGGTAAAGAAGCGGCTGTAGAGCAGGTGCAGAATGGCGTGCTCGATGCCGCCAATGTAGTTATCGACGGGCATCCAACGGTCGGCAGCCTCGCGGGAGAAGGGCAGCTCGGTGTTGTGCGGGTCGGTATAGCGCAGGTAATACCAGCTGGAGCAGGTGAAGGTGTCCATGGTATCGGTCTCACGCTTGGCCGGGCGACCGCAGACCGGGCAGGTGGTCTCGTAGAACTCCTTGCACTCAGCGAGGGTCTCGCCGGCGCCCAGGTCAAGATTCTCGGGCAGCGTCACCGGCAGCTGGTCCTCGGGCACGGGCACGATGCCGCAGTGCTCGCAGTGGATAGCCGGGATGGGGTTGCCCCAGTAGCGCTGGCGGCTGATAAGCCAGTCGCGCAGGCGGAACTCGACCTTGCGACGGCCGCAGCCCATGGCCTCGAGGTCAGCCACGATCGCAGCCTCGCCCTCGGAGTGCTTACCGCCGCGCATGCCGGTGTACTTGCCGGACTGGACGAGCGTGCCCTCGGCAGCGTGGGCGCAATCCCAGTCGACGGTCTCGGCATGGAAGGTATCGATGGTCTCGCCGCTGGCCTCGATGGCAGCGCGATCGTCATCGTCCAGGATGATCGGCACGATCGGCAGGTCGTACTTACGGGCAAACTCAAAGTCGCGCTGGTCGCCACAGGGAACGGCCATGACGGCACCGGTACCGTAGTCGGCAACGACATAATCGGCAACCCACACGGGGACCTTCTCGCCGTTCACGGGGTTCCCCACGTAGCGGCCGGTAAAAGCGCCGTGCTTCTCGATGGTGCCCTGGGCACGCTCGACGGCAGAGATATGCTTGGAGTCCTCGACGATCTTGGTCACGGCCTCCTCGTACTCCGTGCCCTCGACGAGCTCGTGCAGACGGGCGTACTCGGGAGCCAGGACAAAGAAGGAAACGCCAAAGAGCGTATCGGCACGCGTGGTAAAGACGGTGATCTTGCCCTCGTCGCCCTCGATGGGCTCGCCATCCCGGTCGCACAGGGTAAAGTCGACCTCGGCGCCCTCGGAGCGACCGATCCAGTTGGCCTGCATCTGCTTGACGCGCTCGGGCCAGCCGGGGAGCTTCTCCAGGTCGTCGAGCAGCTCCTGAGAGTACTCGGTAATCTTGTAGTACCACTGCTCAAGGTCGCGCTTCTCGGGCTCGGTGCCGCAGCGCCAGCACTTACCCTCGGTGACCTGCTCGTTGGCCAGAACGGTCTTGCAGTTGGGGCACCAGTTGACCGGGTTCTTCTTGCGGTAGACCAGGCCCTTTTCCCACATCTTTTCAAAGATCCACTGACCCCAGCGATAGTAGTCGGGGCTGCAGGTCTTGACCATGCGATCCAGATCGTAGGAGAAGCCCATGCGCTTCATCGTGGCGAGCGCCTGGTCCATGTTCTTATACGTCCAGGCGGCAGCCTGCGTGTTGTGCTTGATGGCGGCGTTCTCGGCGGGCAGGCCAAAGGCGTCAAAGCCGATGGGGTGCAGCACGTCGTAGCCGCGCATGCGGGCCTGACGGGCCATGGCATCGCCGATGGTATAGTTGCGCGCGTGGCCCATGTGCAGGTCGCCCGACGGATACGGGAACATCTCGAGCACATACTTCTTGGGCTTGCTGTCGTCGGTGTCGACGGCAAAGAGGTTGGAGTCCTCCCAGGCCTTCATCCACCTGGACTCAATGGCCTGCGCGTCGTAGGCAGGGATCTCGTCCTTATGATCTGTGCAATCGCACATATCAGCTCCTTTAATCTTAGCTGGGGCCGG
>CABUMU010000099.1 GCA_902492855.1 uncultured Collinsella sp.
GAACACCTTGTTAACGGTGCGGACGGCGCACATCTTGCCGCACATGGTGCAGGTGCCCTCAGTGGCGGCGGGGGATTCCTCGTAGCGCTTCTTACCGGTGACCGGGTCGAGCGCGCACTCCCACATGGCATCCCAGTCGAGCTTGCGGCGTGCCTGGCCCATCTTGTCGTCCATGTCGCGGGCGTGCGGTACCTTCTTGGCGATATCGGCGGCGTGCGCGGCTATCTTAGTGGCCATGAGGCCATCGAGCACGTCCTGGGCGTTGGGCAGGCACAGGTGCTCGGCCGGTGTCACGTAGCACAGGAAGTCGGCGCCGGAGCTCGCGGAGATGGCGCCACCGATGGCGGCGGTGATGTGGTCGTAGCCCACACCGATATCGGTCACCAGCGGCCCCAGCACATAGAACGGGGCGTTGTGGCACAGGCGCTTCTGCAGCTTCATGTTGGCGGCGATCTCGTCGAGCGCCATGTGGCCCGGCCCCTCGACCATGACCTGGACGCCGGCGGCCCAGGCGCGCTTGCACAGCTTGCCCAGCTCGATCATCTCGGCAGTCTCGGTGGCGTCGTTGGAATCGTAGAGACAACCCGGGCGGCAGGAGTCGCCGAGCGAGATGGTCACGTCGTACTCGTGGCAAATCTCGAGCAACTCATCGTAGAACTCGTAGAACGGATTTTCGTTGCCGGTGACCTCCATCCAGCCAAACAGCAGCGAGCCACCGCGGCTCACGATGTTCATCAGGCGGCCGGTCTCCTTAAAGGTCTTGGTGACCGACTTGTTGATGCCGCAGTGAATGGTCATAAAGTCCACGCCGTCCTCGGCGTGCGCGCGCACGACCTCGAACAGGTCGTCCTTGGTGAGCTTGACCAGCGGCTTCTCCATGTAACCGATGGCGTCGTACATGGGGACGGTGCCTACCATGAGCGGCGTCTCGTCGATGAGCTGCTGGCGGAACTGGCGCGTCTTGCCCGAGTTGGAGAGGTCCATGATGGCGTCGGCGCCAAAGTCCTCAGCGATCTTGACCTTCTTCCATTCCTCGGCGGCATCGGCCTTGTCGCCCGAGATGCCCAAGTTCACGTTGACCTTGGTGGACAGGCCCTCGCCGACACCAAAGGCGCGCATGCCCTTTTTGATGTGCACGATGTTGGCGGGAATGGCGATGCGGCCGTCGGCCACGCGCTCGCGGATGTACTCGGGGTCGCGATGCTCGCGCTCGGCGACTTCCTTCATCTGCGGCGTGATCTGTCCGGCGCGGGCGAAGTCGATTTGCGTGACAAGCTTGGACTCGGTCTGTGTGCTCATTGACACGGCTCCCTTCGTTGGCATTACCCATATCAGGTTTGCGGGTCAGGGCGGGCGCGCCCAATCTCAGCCTGCCGTCCTGTCCTGCAAGCTCCCCGTTTATGTAGTGGGCTCAAGTATAGCCTGAATGGGTACGATTGGCCTAACGAACGTGCCTGTGGGGAGGCGTACATGGAAGACAAGCATCTATATCGAGAGACGCAATGGGACATATCGGCCGAGGAGGGCCGTGCGCACCATGGGTTGGTCGCGATTGGCTTTGCGGTGCTTGCCGTGCTGGTGATTGCCTTTTGTATTTGGACGTTTGGCGGTCGCGGCGGCGCTGCCTGGGAGTTTGAGGCCGATGATAGCCTAGCGATTATGGCGGTGAGGAGTACTGGCGGTAATGCCAATACGCTCGCCATTCCGGGCGATTATTGGTACCCGCGCGATGAGTTTGTGCAGTTGCAGCTGAGTGGTGGGTCCATTCCAGGCGAAGAAATCGAACGCGTGACGTTTGACGCGGCGCTCAAAACGCTGACGGTGAAGCTCAAAGATCAAGGGGATGTGCCCACGACGATGGATATCGCGCTGACGGAATGGCGCCTGGAGCCCCCGTCGGGCGTCAAGGTGTCCGAGGTGGAGCATGTCAAGATTACCTATCAGGACGGCACGACAAATGAAATTGCCAAAGCTGACGGCTTGGCGGAATAGACGTCGTGCCTAGGCAGTACATTCAAGAGTAGCGGTGGTCCTACAAGGCCTGTTCGTTCAGGAAGACCAAAGTGTTTTTATTTGAAAGCTCGGGAAGGTGACGATAGCCAACGTCGAACGCGGTGAGCCCGCTTACATCCTCGAGCTTGTTTTCTGACATCCAGCGCACCATGGAGCCGCGCGCCTTTTTGCTGGCGGTCGAGCGCTGGATGGGCTTGCCGTTGCGGATGCCTTCACCAAAGAGGCATGTGACGACCGTGACATCGGTGGTGAGGTGGGGCAGAACGGCTTTGGCGTATTCCGCGCTGGCGAGATTGACGATCGTAGCGTTGGAGCTCGCCGGAGCGATGGTCCGTGCGAGCTTGTCGCCCCAAAACGCGTAGAGGCCTCGGGCATCGTCGACGGCAAGCTTTGCGCCCATCTCCAGCCGATACGGTTCAACGGCATGAAAGGGGCGCACGCATCCGTAAAGGCCCGAGAGGATCCACAGATGGTCCTGCAGCCAGTCGAGCTGTGCGGCATCCATCACCTCGGGCGCCATACTCTGGTATTGAATGCCGTGATAGGACATGACGGCAGGGGAGAGGTGACGGGCGAGTGCAGGATTGTCGAGATCGCCGTTTTTCAGGATGGGCCCGAACTCATGCAGGGTGTTGAGGCAAGGCCCCAGCAGTTTGTCACTCACGTTCCATAGCGTCTGCAGGCCGCCGCTGCCTTCATTTCGTTCGATATCTAGCAGTGCGCGGTGGAGGCGAGCCGTCTCGTGCGCAAAAGGTGGAATGCCCAGGACTTCAAAAGCATCTTGGGCCGCGCGCATCTGCTTGGCGGGCGAAATGATGACCTGCAGCATGGACTCTCCTCTGCCAAAAAGGAAGTTGCGGTGGAATACGGTCTGTTTTGGCCGTTTATAGGCCAGTTTAGTCCGTATTTCACCGCAACTGATGAAGGGGCTGGTTAGGCGCGCTCGAGGAAGGCCTTGTAGCCGCGGTAGGCCTCGTAGATGTCGGCCTTGTTGGCGACCTCCCACAGGGCGTGCATGGACAGGACGGCAACGCCGGAGTCGATGACGTTCATGCCGTACTTGGCCATGATGTAGGCAATGGTGCCGCCGCCGCCCGCGTTGACGCGACCGAGCTCGCAGGTCTGGAAGTCCACGCCGGCCTCGTCCATGATGTCGCGGACGAGGGCCACGTACTCGGCGTCGGCGTCGTTGGAGCCACCCTTGCCGCGGCTGCCCGTGTACTTGTTAAAGCACAGGCCGCGACCCATAAAGGCGGCGTTCTTGGTCTCGAACTTGCCGGCGTAGCCCGGGTCGAAGCCGGCGGACACGTCAGAGGATAGCATGCGGCTGCGGGCGAGTGCGCGGCGCAGGGCAAGCGGGCTATTCTCGCCGGCGAGCGTCATGATCTCGGCGACGGTGTTCTCGAAGAAGCGGCTCGTCATGCCGGTGGCGCCCACGGAACCGATCTCCTCCTTGTCGACGATGAGCGTGATGCTCGTGCGCTCCACGTTGGCGACGTCGATCTGGGCGAGCATGGAGGGGTAGGCGCAGACGCGGTCGTCGTGGCCATAGCCCAAAATCATGGAGCGGTCGAGGCCCATGTCGCGGGCGGGGCCGGCGGGCACGACCTCGATCTCGGCGGAGAGGAAGTCCTCCTCCTCGACGTCATACTGCTCCTTGAGGATGTCCAGGAACATCTGCTTGACGGGCTCCTTGGGGGCGTCCTTGTCGTCCTCATCGAACTTGACGGGACGGCCGCCCACGATCACGTCGAGGATCTCGGCGTCGACGGCGTCCTTGGCGGGCTTGGCCATCTGCTCGCTCGAGAGGTGGATCAGCAGGTCGGAGATGGTAAAGACCGGATCGTCTGCCTTGTCGCCGATGTTGATGTCGACGGTGGTGCCGTCCTTTTTGCAGATGACGCCCACGAGTGCAAGTGGGGAGGCCACCCAGTGGTAGCTCTTGACGCCGCCGTAGTAGTGCGTATCGAGGTAGGCCATGTCGCCGGCCTCGAAGGCGGGGTTCTGCTTGAGGTCCAGGCGCGGCGAGTCCACGTGGGCGCCCAGGATGTTAAAGCCCTGCTCGAGCGGGGCGGTGCCCAGGTTGACGAGCATAAGGTCCTTGCCGTGGTTGGCGGCGTACACCTTGTCGCCTGCCTTGAGTTCGCGGCCTTCGGCAATCACGGTCTCCAGGTCGACATAGCCCGCCTCCTCGGCCATCTTGATGCCGGTCTTGACGCACAGGCGTTCGGTCTTGTTCTCGCTCAAAAACTGCTTATAGCCGCGGCAAAGCTCCTCGAGCTCCTCGATTTGCTGTGGCGTGTACTTTTTCCATGCGCAGGGACGCTCCATGACGCAGGCTCCTTTCGGATCGATCGTGCTGGTTGATGTACCGTGAGCCATCGTATCACGCGCGGGCCCGCGGCGGCAGGGAAGCCTGATGTGCGGTGGCCGCGGGGCGGGGAGCGTGTAAACTGGAGTGAGCAAACCGTGCCCAGCCCAAAGCGAGGTATTCAATATGTCTGACAAGCGCCGTATCTTTGCCGTTATCGACGGCAACTCGCTCATGCACCGTGCCTTTCACGCCGTGCCGCCGACCATGAACGCGCCGGACGGTCGCCCCACCAACGCGATCTTCGGCTTCCTGAACATGTTTCTCAAGATGATCGATGCCTTTAACCCCGACGGCGTGGTCGTGGCGTTTGATAAGGGCAAGCCACGCGTGCGCATGGAGATGCTGCCGCAGTATAAGGCGCAGCGCCCGCCCATGGACCCCGATCTGCACGCGCAGTTTCCGATGATCAAGGAGCTGCTTACCGCGCTCAACGTGCCGATTCTGCAGTCCGAGGGCTGGGAAGGCGACGATATCCTGGGTACCATGGCGCGCCTGGGCGAGGAGGCCGGCTGCGACATGCTGCTGGTGACCGGCGACCGCGACATGTATCAGCTCGTGACCGAGCACGTCAACGTGGTCTCGACCCGCAAGGGCCTGTCCGACGTGGCGATTATGACGCCCGAGAGCGTGGATGACCTGTATCACGGCATTACGCCGGCGCTCGTGCCCGATTTCTACGGTCTGAAGGGCGATACGTCGGACAACATTCCCGGCGTACCGGGCATCGGCCCCAAAAAGGCGAGCGCGCTTATTGCGCAGTATGGCAGCCTGGACGAGGTCATCGCGCACGCCGATGAGGTCAAGGGCAAGATGGGCGAGAATCTGCGCGCACACATCGATGACGCGCTGCTGAGCCGAAAAGTCGCGACCATCCGCACCGATGCGCCCGTCGAGCTCGATTTTGAGGCGACGTCCTTCCCGGCGTTTTCTGCCGACGAGGTCTCCGCGGCGCTGGGCACGCTTGGTATCACCGCTATGCAGAACCGCTTCCTGGCGCTGATTGGTGGTGAGGGCGGGGTTGTGCCCGTTGCCAGTGCGTTCGAAATGCCCGCAGTTTCGCGTGCCGCCGCTGGCGATGCTGAGGCACTTGCCGCCGTGGCGGCCGAGGTTGCCCGTGCGATTGATGCGGGCGAGTGGGTCGCCGCCGTGGTGGACGACGACAAGGAAGAGGGCGCGCTCTTTGGACTGACGCGCACGCTGTGGTTGGCGACGTCCAAGGGCCTGTTCGCGCTCGAGGAAGCCGATGACGGCATGCCTGCCGCTGTCGAGGGCTTCAATTTTGCCCACGGCGTGATCGCTGGTGTGCTCGCGCGCCTGTTTATGGAGGGCCGCGTGGCGAGCCCGGACATGAAGGCGCTGCTGCACGAGCTTTCGCCTATCGATTCCTCTGAGCCCGAGCTCATGGATCCGCTGGCAGTCGATTCCACGCGCATCTTCGATACCGTGGTTGCCGCCTACCTGCTGGATTCCGGCCGCTCCGAGTTCGATGAGGCATATCTTGCCGATGCGTATCTGCAGATGTCGCTGCCTGCGGCGCGCGGCGCAGAGGGTGCCGGTGAGGACGCTCCGACGCCTGCCGCTCGCACGGCGGCCTTGACGCTGGTGCTGGTCGCACCGCTGCGCGACCGCATGGCCCGCGAGAACGCCGCCAACGTGTTCGATGGCATCGAGATGCCGCTCGTGCCGGTACTTGCCAAGATGGAGCGCGCGGGCATGCTCGTGGATCCCGATCGCCTGCACAGCCTGTCCGAGGGCCTGGCGACCCAGATCACCGAGGTCGAGCGAAGCATTCGCGACCTTGCCGGTGACGAGACCTTTAATATTGGCAGCCCCATGCAGCTGTCGCACGTACTCTTTGATGTGATGGGGCTTCCGACCAAGGGCCTCAAGAAGACTAAGCGCGGCTATTATTCGACCAATGCTAAGGTGTTGAGCGATCTTGCCCGCGACCACGAGATCGTGCGCCTGATTTTGGACTGGCGTGAGAAGTCCAAGATTAAGTCGACCTATCTGGACACGCTAGGTCCGCTGCGCCGTGGTGACGGTCGTGTGCACACCACGTACAACCAGACCATCACCGCGACGGGACGTTTGTCTTCGAGCGACCCCAATCTGCAAAACATTCCGACTCGCTCGGAGCTGGGGCGTACCGTCAAGACGGCGTTTTCGGCAGGCGAGGGCAGCGTCTTTTTGGCGGTGGACTACTCGCAGATCGAGCTGCGCCTGCTCGCGCATCTTTCGGGTGATGAACATCTGGTACGTGCCTTTAACGAGGGCGAGGACTTCCATGCCGAGACGGCCGCGCGTGTATTTGGCGTGCCGGTGTCCGAGGTGACACCCGACCTGCGCAGCCGCGCCAAGGCCGTGAACTTTGGCATCGTGTACGGCCAGCAGGCCTACGGTCTGTCGCAGTCGCTGCATATCTCGATGGCCGAGGCGCGCGACATGATCGACCGCTACTACGAGGCCTATCCGGGCGTGCGCACGTTCCTCGACAACGTGGTGGCGCGTGCTAAACAGACGGGCTACGCCGAGACCATGTACGGCCGCAGACGCCATATTCCCGAGCTCAAGGCCAAAAATCCGCAGCTTCGCGGCTTTGGCGAACGCACGGCCATGAACCACCCCATGCAGGGCACCGCGGCCGACATCATCAAGATCGCCATGGCCCGCGTAAGCCGCCGCTTGGAAGAAGAGGGCTTTGCCGCCCACATGATCCTGCAGGTACACGACGAACTGGACTTTGAGTGCCCCGTCGACGAAGTCGAGCGCCTCACCGCCATGGTCCGCGACGTCATGGAGCACGTCGTAGACCTACGCGTACCCCTAATCGCCGAAGCCAGCACCGGCATAACCTGGGCCGACGCGAAATAGGAAAGTAACCACAGTTCCAAAGTAACCAAAAGCAGAAGGGGGCTCCTTGCCAACAAGGAGCCCCCTTCGTTCAATTAAATTCAGCCTAAGTATCTAGACACTCAAGACGCCATCTTGGCGGCAGGTAAGTAAACCTAGGGCCTGGCCGGGCGGCACGGGTTAACTTTTCGTAGATTCCGCACGCAAAGAAAGCCACTTAATGTGGCTTTCGTCTTGCGCAG
>CABUMU010000100.1 GCA_902492855.1 uncultured Collinsella sp.
GCGGCAGAAGGTGTAGAAGTCGCGCTTGCCGATCTTGCTGGAGTCGGCGATCAGATAGCGCGAGTCGGCCTTGCTAAAGGCGAGCTGCTGGATGCGGCCCTCTTCCATATTGGATGTAGACACGTCGCCGTCCAGAATGCCGTTGGCACCGATAAACGCCGCGTCGATGCCCAGCGCACGCAGGGTATCCTCGGCCGTTGGTCCCACAAAAGCGGCGGTGCGGCAACGGTACATGCCGCCCACCAGGCACAGGTCGCAGTCTTCGCGCGCCTCGAGCAGGTTAAACACCGAAAGCGAATTGGTCACAATGCGCAGGCGAAACGCCGGCAGCATCGAGGCCATCTGCTCAACCGTGGTGCCCGTGCCCAAAAAGATGGTCGAGCCTTCCTCGATAAGCTCCACAGAACGGCGCGCAATCTGCAACTTTTCCTCGGCATGCTTCGTGCGCTTTTCGCTGTGCGAATACTCATGGCGCAGCATAGCGTGTGGACGGCCCTGCGCACTGCGGGCTCCGCCGTGCACGCGCTCGATCTCGCCCAGGCTCGCAAGCTCCTCAAGGTCACGGCGGATCGTCATATCCGAGACACCTAACGCATCCGAAATCTCCTTGACCGAGACCGTTCCCTGTTCCTCGAGCAGCTGCCGAACCTTATCCTGTCGCTCCGCTTTAATCACGATGAGTCCTCGCTGTTCCACGCTCACGTCAATTCAAACAATAACGAACAAATTGTATCAGACTCGCGCGCGTCAGAAATGAACGCCCGCACAGCTCCAATCATCACTTTTTTGAGAAAAATACCCCCTGCTTTAGTGGGGTGTAGTGATAATCTCGCCTGTTCGCGCTACAGTTTGTCCGAAATACCTCGATGTTAGGAACCAAATGATCACTTCCGAGCTTTTCGGCACCGCGCCGTGCGGTACCCCCGTTCATTGTTACACCCTCAACGGGCCCGAGATCTGCGTTCGCATTATGGACTATGGCGCCACCGTGTTGGGCATCGACGTGCCCGACATCCCCGGCAACGCGCGCGATGTGGTGCTGGGCTTCGATAAGCTCGAGGATTACTTTGACAACCCCGCCTGCTTTGGCGCGACCATCGGACCTGTGGCCAACCGCACTGCAGGTGCCACGATCACCATCGCCGGCACGGACTGGCATATGCCCGCCAACGAGGGCACCAACAACCTGCACAGCGATCTTGAGCATGGTCTGCACAAGCGCGTTTGGGACGTTGAGCTCGACGAGGTCCACAATGCCGTGCGCATGACCACCTCGCTTGAGGACGGTGAGCTGGGCCTTCCCGGCAACCGCACCTTTACGGCCGTGTTTACCGTGACGCGCACCGGCTGCTTCCGTATCGAATATGGCTGTGAGAGCGACCGCGCCACGTACGTGTCCATGACCAACCACACGTACTTTAACCTTGCCGGTCACAACGCCGGCATGGACTGTGAGCACTTCTTTGTTGCTAACGCTGCCCACTACCTGCCCATCAACGAGCAGAATATCCCCACCGGAGAGATCGCTCCGGTCGAGGGCACGCCGTTTGACTTCCGTGAGCTGCGCCCCATCGCGCCCGGCATGGAAGCCGACGACCCGCAGATTAAGCAGGCCCGTGGCTACGACCACTGCCTGTGCATCGATGGCTATCAGTACGGCCGTAATCTGCGCCGCGCGATGCACGTCGAGGAGATGTGGACCGGCCGTGAGCTGGACTATTACACCACTGCCCCGGGCGTGCAGCTCTACACCGGCAACTGGCTGGGCGACGAACACGCCAAAGACGATGCCAACTACGGTTGGGGCGCCGGCTTTGCCCTCGAGGCCGAAATGTATCCTGACACGCCGCACCATGCGCTGTTCCCCCAGGGCATCGTGGGCCCCGGTCATCCCTACAGCAATGTGATCGAATACCACTTTATGAGGCACTAGGCCCACAACGCGACATATCGCACAGCAACGCCCGCCGGCACACCGCCGACGGGCGTTTTTCATCTTTTGGGCTCTTTTTCGCTGTGACTGTATGAGTGACATATCAAAACTATGCCCATTTACTACGTTTAGCCCGGGATGCTCGACCATGCACCGGTTTTTGTTAAATGCGCGAGCCGTCTACCTGCGGTTTTGTTTTTCTCAAATTCGACATGCTCGGCGATAACCGATCAAACGTAGTAAATGGGCATAGTTTTTGACAGGCGGCATCGCGCGCGTCCCTCGCAAGGGCAAAATGATCCGTTTTCCTCCGTCCCCAAGGGATCAGTTGAACAGATTGTCGATGGGATCGGGGGCGGAACTGGGGAGATAGCGGATTTCTAGTTCTATGCCGAGCTTTTGCAGCTCTTTGAGGGCAGCGATGTCCGCATCGTCTACGGCAACGGCAGGCGTTGCAGAGCGTTTGCCCTCCCCTGTCTGCATATGGCCAATGCTGATCTTGGTTATTGGCACACCACCCTTAACCAGCGCGAGCGCATCTGCGGGTGAGGCCACCATGACCAGAATCCATTGACGCGGCGTTGCGGTATGAATGATATCGATGGTCCTTTGCACCGAGAAAAACCGTGTCCAAACGCCTTCTGGCGCCGCCACCCTCATGGGTGCCCATTGGCGCGAATCCGCCGCGATCTCATCGTTGACGATTAGGACAAGGTTGGAACCAGTCGCCTCGTTCCACAGCTCAATGTCTTGCCCGCAAATAAACCGGTCATCGATGCGTGTGAGAAGAATCTTGGGTTGAGCCATCGCCACCCCATTCTGTTTGAGACCCGTAAGAGCAAGACATCGCGTCTCCAATATTAGTGCATTTAAAGTGAGAAAAGCCGTCAGAACACTTGCGCGGATGTGCGATGTCCCGTATCATAGACAGCCGTTGACGCCTCAGTTGCGTCATCATATGGCCGCCAGCGTAGCTCAGTTGGTAGAGCACCGCTCTCGTAAAGCGGGGGTCACCGGTTCGAGCCCGGTCGCTGGCTCCATTGCACAAGACAGCCGCCTTCGGGCGGCTTTTTTGTTGCCGATTTGAGTGCATGTGCGCCAACCCATGTATCGCCACGTCGATCGCTTCCCGCCCGAAATCAAAAAACCCCGCCAAATGTGATTCTCCTAGGGAAAACACGCTTGGCGGGGTTGTAGCGTGATTCTCCTAGGGGAATCACGCCATCAGACGAACAGCTCCACCGAGCAGCTCGTTACTCCTCCCAGTAAGCGTCGGCAAGCAGCTTACTCGGCAAACGCATTGCCGACGCTCTTGCCACCCACATACGTCTCGACCAGGGTAAGGTCGGGATTGAACACGACTGTGTCAGCGTCGCGCCCCGGCATAATGCTACTGCACTTATCGTCGACAGGAGCTAGCAAGCGATGCCGGGGCCGTCACCCAAACTCTTACAGCTCGGTCACGACAACGCCGTTGTAGACCTCGTCCCAACGGTCCATGACCAGATGGCCGGTCATGGGATCCATGGCGTTGAGCTTGCCGCAGGTGTTGGCGGTACGCAGCACCGTCTCGTCGTCTGCGCCGGCAGCGATGGCATGCGCGAAGCCTGCGATAGTGGAGTCACCAGAGCCCGTGGCGTTAACGGCAGGGATATCGGGCGTCTTTGCGCGGAACGCACGGCCATTGTGGAAGCCAACGGAGCCGGCAGCACCCATGGACACGACGACCCAGGGGATATCGGAGAAGCGGGCATCAGAGGCGAGCGCGGCGCGGAGCTCGTCCACATCGTCGGTGGTAAAGCTCGTGCCCAGAAGGCCGTTGATCTCGGTCAGATTAGGCTTGACCAACTCGGGCTTAATTTCGGACTTAAGGGCGGCCTCGAGCGAAGCGCCCGAAGTATCGAGCAGCACCTTGGCGCCGGCGTTCTCGGCAATGCCCGTGATCTTGGCATAGTAGTCTGCCTCGACACCGCGGGGCAGCGAACCCGAGATGGTGACAACGTCGGCCTTGCTCGCAAGCTCGGTAAACTTGGCGGTAAAGGCATCGAGCTCCTCGGGGGCAATCGTCGGGCCGCTCTCGAGCAGCTCGGTCTGGTTGCCGGCGTGGAGGATGTTGAGGCAAATACGAGTCTCGCCCTTGATGGGCACAAAGTCGTTGTTAATACCGTTGGCGTCCATGAGCTCAGCCATGTAGGCGCCCATGTGGCCGCCGAGCAGACCGGTTGCCACAACGTCGTCGCCCAGCTGACCCAGCACACGGGCCACGTTGAGGCCCTTGCCGCCAGCGGTCTTTTCGGGCGTCACACGGTTAACGTCGTCGATAATGAGCTCATCGAGCTGATAGCGCGTATCGACAGACGGGTTCATCGTAACGGTGAGGATCATTTTTAGCTCCTTATCTCGCAGGCTCCTTGTGCCTCGCGATACGAGTCGACAAAACGGAATTACAGAATCTCAATCGTGAACGAGCGAACGACGGTCTCCTTGGGCTTGGCGACAAGGCAGCCGCGCTTATGCTCAAGCACGTCGTCCTCATCGGAGCAGGTCGAAAGGCCGCCCCAGGGCTCAACCGCCACAAAATCGCCCTCGGGCTTGCTCCACACAATGAGATATGGGAAGCCCTCAAAGCTCAGGCGGACGCCCTTGTCCTCGCCCTTTTTGGAAAGCGTGACCTGACGGCTCTCGAGCACGTCAAAGACGGTCTCCGCAAAATCGAAGAGCTCATGCGACAGAGGCAGCGTCTTTCCCACCATGGGGTTCTTGGAGCGGTTGGTAACGTCAATCAAGCCAGTCGAAGGGACAGCGGTGCAGAGCTCAGCAGCTTCGTCCTTCTCAAAGCGCAGCTCGTAGTCCGTATAGGCCTCGCCCTCATCGAGCGGACACCTAAAGCCGGGATGACCGCCGATAAAGAACGGCATGTCCTCGGTTCCCTCGTTGGTCACCTCATAGGAGACGCGAACGGCATCCCCCTCAAGCGTATAACGAGCGACAAGCTTAAACGGGTACGGATAATCGCTCAGCAGCGCGGCGTTATCCTCCGAAGCCAGGCACATCGCCAGCTCGTTCTCGCTCTGGCTCAGCAGCTTCCACTCTTGCTTGCGCGCAAACCCGTGGCGAGCAAGCTTTACATGATGCCCGGCAAACGTCATGGCGTTGTTGTCACGCAAGCCTCCGCAAATCGGGAAGCAAATCGGCGCCTGGCCGGACCACACGGCGGGATCGCCCTGCCACAAATACTCGCGACCGTCGGCCTCAATCGAGGTAAACGAGCCGCCGGCCGTGGACACCTTAATAGAAATCGAATCGTTGGAGAGAGCGTATTCCATTGCCCATCCTTTCGAACAACTGCTTTTGCTCGCAAGTACCTGTCTCGGCCCTGACCAAAGGACAAACTCGCACGTTCATCGATGCGTCCGGTATCCCAGCCATGCAACGGGGTACCATACAGACATTGAAGCAATTACAGCTGAAAGGCCTTCTTATTCGAACCATCATCCTCTACGCCTCGCGCCATCACGGCAATACGAAAAAGCTCGTGGACGCCATCGTTGAGGCACACCCCGAAATCGATACCCTCGACGTGAAGTCACTCGGTAAAAACGAGTACCCCGACCTGCACGAATACCATCTGATCGGCGTCGCCACGGGCATTTATTACTCCGAGATCGACAAGGATATGGCACGCGTGCTCACGAACGTGCTGCAGCCGCAGGACAAGGTGTTTGGCCTTATGACCTACGGTGGCAAAAACAAGTGGTACAGCAAGGATATCGATGGTATCTGCCGCATGAGGCAGGCCATCTTTATGGGCGTCTACGGCTGCCCCGGCTTTGATACGTGGGGGCCGTTTAAACTCACCGGCGGTGTCCAAAAGGGGCACCCGACCGCTGAGGAAATTAAGGGCGCCATCGACTTCTTCGACAAGATCGAAGACGAGTATGGCGACATCATCGTCGAAGAGTACGCCAAGCGCGAGAAGCGTCTAGCCTACGAAAAGGAGCATCCTGCGGGAGGTTTTGTGGCCGGCGTCAAGCGCACGGCAAAGAAGATCGCTAACAAGCTGTAATTGTGAAGGTACTTTTGAGCGTTTAACCCATACGGCGGGTCCGAGCAGATTCGGGCCCGCCGTTTTTTCTATCGTTACTCGGTAAAGGCGTTGCCGACGCTCTGACCGCCAACATACGTCTCGACGAGGGTGAGCTCATGGTCGAACACGACAAAGTCGGCGTCGCGACCCGGCATGATGCTGCCGCACTTATCCTCGATGTGCGCAGAGCGAGCCGGCACCTCGGTTGCCATGCGAATGGCGATATCGGCGCTGGCGATGCCCCAGTCGACGATGTTCTTGACGCCCTGGGCAAGCGTGAGCACCGAGCCGGCAATGCTCTTGCCGTCGGCGAGCCAGCACAGGTTGTCCTTCATGATGACGTCCATGCCACCACTGGTGTAGCTGCCCTCGGGCATGCCGCCGCAACCCAGGCAGTCGGTAATCAGCACCGTGTGCTGCCAGCCCTTGGCCTGCAGCAGCGCCTTGATGGCGGCAGGGTTAACGTGCTTGCCGTCACAGATGATCTCGGCGTAGGTCTCGGGCGTGGACATGGCAGCGCCCACGACACCGGGCTCACGGTGATGTAGCCCGCGCTGACCGTTATAGGTATGCGTAAAGCAGCTGGCACCGGCGTTGATGGCGGCGATGCACTCATCGTAGGTGGCGTCGGAGTGACCGATGCTGGTCACCACACCCTTGGCGTTCAGAGCAGCCGCATAAGCAGCGGCACCGTCGCGCTCGGCGGCCATGGAGCTCTTAACGATGCGACCGCCCGCAGCCTCCTGCCACTGATCAAAGATCTCCTCGGAGGGATCGATGAGGTAAGCGGGGTTCTGCGCGCCCACGTGCTTCATGGTAAAGAAGGGGCCCTCCAGGTAGATGCCCTGAATGCGGGCACCGCAGAAGTCGGGGCCGCGACCCTCGTCCGCCTGAGCGATGGCGGCGCAGGCGTCCTTGATCTGCTCGACGCCATCGGTGAACGTCGTGGGCAGCCAGCTGGTGGTACCGCGACGGGCGAGCTCGGTCGAGCTGATATCGATGCCCTCGGGATCATTATCGGTAGTTGAGTGGTTGTAGAAGCCATGGATGTGAGTATCGACCATACCCGGTGCGATCCACGACCCCGTGTAGTCCTTAATCTCGCAAGAGGGCTCGTCGGCCTGCCAGGCGCTAAAGACGCCATCCTCGACCATAAGATAGCCGCCCAGCTGCGGGCCTGCCGGCAAGAAGAACTTGTCAGCCTTAATTGCGTACGTGCTCATATGCACTCCTTGCTTCTAAAGCAGTTGACTGTGGTGATGCTATACCCAGCTCAGGTAAAACAAA
>CABUMU010000101.1 GCA_902492855.1 uncultured Collinsella sp.
TATCTCCCCGGTGCGGGCTCGATATCCTCTCGGATATCTAATCGTCTTGGACTTTTTACCTGCCCAAGCACAGTACAGCTTTTACGTGCCGCCACACGGAGCTTAGCTCAAGATTATTATCTATAACTCAAGCCACTAAAGCAAGCTACGCACGGGCATGGTCAAATTAAATTCAAACCTTGGTCATCAATCACATCTACCGCGGGCCGATAACGCCCGCCTCATGTGCTGCGATATAATCAATCTCACTAAATGCCAAATCAGCAAGCCGAAGGAGCTAACGTGCTAACAATTCACTATGGTGATATGGAAAACGTTATCTACAACACGTCGGTTTACTTCGATAACGTATATTCGCCCCAGTGGTTTCAAGACTCCTTTGCCCAAAGGGTCATAAAATCCATCGACAAAGGCACCGTGGTAGGCCCCAATGCAATCGATACCAAGATTCTAGGCATCATTCCTCCCGAGAAACTATCCAGCGGCACCAAAACACTGCTGCTTATGTACTTTATGCCGCAGAATATATATAACGCCTCAAATTGCGGTGATAATTGCGCCTACTGGATTCTGAGGATCGCCGCGCAAAAGGATCTAACAATCAATCTCTACCACATAATGGATTTTGGAAACGGCAAATTCACGGCAACCATTGCAAACACGGGCGATATAGTCCACATAGCTGGAAAATGCCTAAGGGAGAACTCCTGATGCGCGGATCATACAAGGTAATTATTCAAAATAACCGGGTTCAGTTTAAACTGACCATCAATAGAAATCTGACCATCATCCAAGGTAACAGTGCTACAGGCAAGACAACTCTGCTTGATATGGTGGCAGCTCACGAAGAGCTTGGGGCACAAAGCGGCGTAACAGTAAGTTGCAAAGTGCCCTGTAAAACAATATCTGGAAAATATTGGCGCAGAGATCTCCAAGAGATTTCCAGCAGTATTGTTTTTATTGATGAGGGCAATACTTTTGTTCGATCAAGAGAATTTGCCCATGAAGCAAAGCGTAGCTCAAACTACTACGTAATCGTCGCCAGAGAATCACTGCGTCAACTGCCCTATAGCGTTGATGAAATCTACGGTCTTAAGAACACCAACCGAACCACAACGAAGTATCCCGTTTACTCTCGTGTCTACACTTCTACATATCGAATTTACGGTGATACTGATTTTAGAGGCGAGAGGCCCGAGCTTGTCATCGTCGAGGACACAAATTCGGGCTACGAATTCTTCAGTTTGCTATGCAAAAAGAGCAGCATTAAATGCATCAGCGCGGGAGGAAAATCAAATATTTGCAACTGCATTATGGACGCACCGGAAAACGACATCCTCGTGATTGCCGACGGTGCCGCCTTTGGACCAGAAATTGCGGAAGCAGCTGCTCTATTGCGCCGAAAGAACATCAAGCTATTCCTGCCGGAATCGTTTGAATGGCTCGTGTTGAAGTCGGGATTATTCAACAGCAAACACATTAAGGACATGCTGCTTAACCCAGCTGAACATATCGAAAGCTCAAAGTTCTTTAGCTGGGAGAGGTTCTTTACTGCAGAACTCATCGAATGCTCACGAGACACACGTTTTCGATATGACAAGAGCTGCTTGAACGAGGAGTACTTGAACCCCACCGCCCTTACAGCTCTTGAGGATACTTTGCCGGAACTTGGCATTACTTCGCACTAAAACGAGAAGTACTCACTGTCGGAGGATAGGATTGGTCCGAGCCACGGGTCGCCATCGAGGAAGAACTCAGGCCAGCGCTGCATGAACAGCGCCTGTTCGCGCTTCCAGCGGCGCAGTTTTTCCTCGTCGGCCTCTTCCCTGCCGCGCGAGGTGAATTCGTAGTGGTACAGCTCGGCATAGGGCGTAAAGATGGTGCGGTAGCCCGCCTCCCACACGCGCAGGCAAAAGTCCGCGTCGTTAAAGCCGACGGCGAATTCCTCGTTGTAGCCGCCGACCCGCTCAAATACGTCGCGTCGGACCATCTGGCAGGCACCCGTTACGGCGCTAAAGTTGCCCGGCCGCACGGCGCGGGCAAGATAGCCCTCGCGCTTTGCCGAGAAATCCTGGTTGGCATGGGCAAGTGCGCCGCGCACGCCGACCAAAATGCCGGCGTGCTGTACCAGATGATCGGCAAAATAAAGCTTGGCGCCCACCACGCCCGCATCGGGACGCTGCAGATAGCTCATCATCTCTTCGATAAAGTCCGGGTTTATGACCTCGGTATCGTTGTTCAGCAGCAGCAGGTAGTCGCCCTTGGCATGCTCAACGCCAAAGTCGATGATCTTGGAGTAATTGAACTCGCCCGGCCAGTACACAACGCGTGCGCCACCCTTGCCTTCGGATACTGCAGCCACGCGCTCCGGAAGGGTTTCGTAATACGCAAACGTCTCCGGGGCCTCGCTGTTATTCTCCACCAAGACGATCTCGTAGTTGGCATACGTGGCCTTCTGGGCGATCGACATCACACAGGCATCGAGCGTCTCAACGTGGTCCTTGGTGGGAATCACAATGCTCACCAGCGGCGCAGGCTCCGGCAGTGTATAGCGCATACGGTAGACAAACGGCGTCTCGGTCTCCTCGACCGTCCCTTGAACGTCCAGCGAGTCAAAGTGGCGCTGCAGTGCAAGGCGCCCGGCTTCAATAGCATACGGCTTGCTATCGGCAGAACCGTCGGCGGTCGACGCCGGATGCACGCGCCAGTGATACAACACGTGCGCAATATGCTCAAATCGTGCGCCCGATGCAAGGCAGCGAAGGGTCAAATCATAATCCTGGGCGCCCGCAACATCTTCCGGCGACATGCCAATGCGATCGATAAGCGCCTTCTCCACCATCAGAAAATGCGTCACGCAGTTATGGCTATAGAGCAGGTCAACGTTGAGCTGCGTCTTAAAGACCGGCTGACCCCACTCCCCCGTTTTCTGGAACATGTCCTCGTCACAGAACAGGACCTGCGGACGCTCCCCCTCTGCCGCTTTGTTCAACGCGGCGACATAGTGGAACAACGCATCCGGCTCCAAGATGTCATCGTGGTCAAAAAATGCGATGTAGTCGCCCGCCGCCTGCTGAATGCCGGCGTTAGTGTTGAGCACAATGCCGCCGTTGCCAGGCAGCTCAATACGATGAACCCGCTCGTCATTGACGTCGGCCGCAAGATTGGCCACTGCATCCCATTCGGGGGAGGCGTCCATAAGCAGCAATTCCCAGTTGTCATAGCTCTGGGATAGCACAGAGTCCAGCAGCTCGCGCAGGTAAACCCGATCGGTCTTATAGCACGGCACCACAATGCTCACGAGCGGTCGGTAAGCAAAAGCCGCCAAAGCAACGTGCTGGCACGCCAGGTCGCCCGGCTTCGCGCGATGTTGATCAAACCAACGTCGATAGGCCGCGTCATCCGCACGCGCATCCTTCATGCGATTCCAGCTGTCGTCGACCATGCCGTTGTACAGGCGGCCATCCATGGCGCAAAAACCGCTCTGAATCTGGCCCGTGGGATCAGCCGCAATCGCGACAAAATCTCGTATATCCTCGGGCATCTCCACGCTCAGATACGTTTTATTGACGCGGCATCCGTTCTGCTGTGGCACGTCGACCTGTGACTCAAACACATGCACCGTGGCATCAATCGCATTCATGTGCGTATCGAAGATCTGGAGCTCGGGGGCGCACTGGGGATCTCCCGCCCACTTGACCTCATAGCGCCAGACGACGCCCTCATCTGCCGGTAAATAACGAACGGCATCGATCTCGTAGCGACCGCAGCACTCGCCGCGCTGCGCATCGCGAACGAGCGCGCACATCGCAGGCTTCGCTTTGTAGTTAATCTTAGATTCTAGCTTGGCAATACGATTATCAAGGCGAATAGAGCCCAGCCTTTTGTCGCCGGACGCAAATGAGACATCAACTGTAGAACCGTCCATAAACGGAAACACCAAGACGAGGAGCTCACACTCATAATCGGCGACGGAGGGACAAAGCGCAAGCACGCGGCCATGATCGACCGGCAGTGTCAAAGACGGAACGCTTGCATCATTGGTCGTCGCGTGGGCAAAATCTTGAAAGCCCTCACGCTCAATAAGCCCCGCGATATCCTGGCCGACAAAACGAAGCAGGACGAACAGACGGCCCTGGCTGCGGCAAAGCGCCAAACGCTTGATACTCATCTACACTTCTCGCCTTCCCAGAGCGTTCGCAGCCATGCGCTTGCACGCGCCCAAGCGCCCAAACCTCAAGACGTCGTAATTGAACATGAGCTTTTTGCACAAACGAGCCGCAGGAGCCTTACCGGCAAGCGCCGCACGTACCATGGCGGCAACAGAAGGATTGCATTGCGCAAGCGCAGCATCGCTGCCCACGGCAGAACCGTCAATCGCCTCGGCAACGGCAGCGAACACCTTGCCGCAGCCCGAGCCCAGGAGCCTCAGCGCATCGTACAGCACCAGATCACACAGGAAGTACGCCAGGTCATCGGCATGCCGGGCATCGAGCCCATCACGGCGCCAATCGGCCAGCACCGCTGAGTAGATCTTCACGTGCTCCAGCAAACGCGTCTCATCGTCATAGCGCATTGTGTCCATGAGCGAGCCCTTACGTGCCACGCGATAGTCGTACAGCTTGTTCGAGATAAGCGCAGTCTTGCGCGAACGACCATAGACGGCAAAATCAAAGACCTGATCCTCGCCATACTTAACGGTTTCATCGAACACGATCCCGTTGCCCAGCAAAAAAGCGCGCTTGCAAGCGGTGCGCCATGCAAAGGGGCGAGACGCTTCCCTAAACAGCAGGTCGGAGCTATAGCCCTCAAACGAAACGTCGCGCGGGCTCAACACGTAGTTAAGCCACGGATACCCCGCCTCCAGCGGATACGGATTCGCGCCAAAGGTCAAAACGTCGCAATCCTCACGCTCAAAGGCATCGACAATTACACGGCACGCATCGGGCGTAAAGCGGTCGTCAGAATCCAAGAACGCGACGATAGGAGCCGAGGACGCAGCGATACCTGCATTGCGGGCGCTCGACAGACCACCGTTGGACTTATCGACCAGCTTAAAGCGCGAATCCTTTTCGCAATAGGCAGCTGCAATATCGCGCGAACCATCCGGCGAGCCATCGTTGACCAGCACACCTTCCCAATCGGCCATATCCTGCGCGAGTAGGGAGTCCAGGCACCATGCCAGGCACTCCTCCACCTTGTAGATGGGAACGACGACGGAAATCTTAGGGGTAGCCATAATCACGCGCTCCTACTGTGCCGCCGGCACGTCGTCGGGATGCGGGTTATCGCCGTAGGTGCGCTGATACGTCAGCACGCGCCAGACCAGCGGCAGGCCGCCGATCTTAAAGTAGTGTTTAAACGTATTGAGCTTGCCCGGCTTTTTAAAGTCAAAGCGCGAATCGATATAGGCACGGGGCGATTTGACCATCAAACGCAAGTCGGTCTCGCCGCGCGGGTCGAAGAGCGACAGGTCAAAGCGACCGGCATCCCAATCGGCCTTGAGCTCGGGAGATGCTTTCTCCCAAAACTGCTCGCGCAACCCATCGACCAGGCGCTCATCATTCCAGCGGTACGTATCGACCTTCATGCGCATTAAAATGCCCTGAAGCCGAGTTTTAAGCTCGGGGCGTTCATCCAAAAAGCGCTGCATCTCGGCATATTCGTCGCAAACACAAAATACCTTGTTAGGCGAGTTAACAGAACTCTTCTCGTTGTCTTGGCGATAGCACAAAATCGGGTCGGCAATAAACGCAGCGCGCTCGGCGCATGCCCAGACCTTAAAGTTAAAACCCGCATCCTGATACGAGGCACCCGGCGTAGGAAGGAACCGAATCTGATTGTCGTTAAGGAACGTCCGTCGATAGATGGCCGACCAAATGGAAGGCTTGCGGTAGAAAATGCCCGGGCGATCGACGGGGCGATACGCGGCGCCCGTCATATGCTCGTCGATAATTCCAAACAGCTCGCGGCGCTCGCTGGGCGCTGACCAGTACAGGTAAAAGTCGCCCTTAACGACATCGGCATGCTCGGCGTCGGCCTTGGCAACCAACTTTTGAAGCGAATCCTCGAACATAAAGTCATCGGACTCCAAAATGCCCACGTACTCGCCACGCGCCATCTCCAGGCCGCGGTTCATCGAGTCTCCGTAGCCGCTGTTGGCCTTGTCGATCATCTTGACGCGCGCATCGCGCTCCATGTACTTGCGAATGATATCCGGCGAGCTATCGGTAGAGCCATCGTTGATGCAGATGATCTCAATGTCCTTGAGCGTCTGAGCAATGGCTGAATCGAGGCACTCGCGCAGGTAGCGCTCAACATTGCAGATGGGAACAAGCAGCGAAACTTTAGGGGTATCAGAGTTCTGCAAGAGAACCTCCTGTTGAATAGCGTGTAACAGGGTTATTTTAGCAGCGAAGAAACGGCGCGCAGCACCACCCAGAATTAGATAAAGCGTTCCAGGCAGGCCTTAAGACCGCGGGTCGAAAGATAGAACAGCGTGGCGTCTGCCATCGAAACGCACGAGGTCGCCGCAACGAGCTTATGGGCAACACGGCAAACGGCACCTTTAGCAGGCATATCCGCCCACTCCGTTCCCAAGAACGTCGTGAAATCCATATTGACGCGACCGGCCACGCGACGGAAACCATCGGCATCCAAGCGCGCCAAATCAAACACGATAAGGTCCAAGAACCAGGTGATCAACTCTCCGGGGCACAGGTCCAAAAGGCCGTAGGCCGCCCAATCCTCCAAAACTTCCTCGAGCATCCTCATATGGGCGTCGAGCTTTTTGGTGCGGGCCTCGGCACTGTTGAACTCGTGCGTCGCCGATTCGCTCTCCATCACGTAGTGGTAGAACCTGTCCGGCATGACAACGGTCTTTGAGGCCAACGCGTAAGCTGCGAACTGGAACACAACGTCCTCGCCCAAGGCCAAGCCGGGGGCAAAGCGTATGCCTTTGCGATTGAGCAGCTCGCGCGAAAAAGCCACGCGGCACGCATAGGGCTGTGCGTTTGCGTGGAACAGCAACTGGGAATCACGGGCGCAAAAAGTGCCCGCCTTGGGGCTCATGAGTTGCTGGACGCGTTTGGGTGCGGCGTCGGACGGCTCGCAAACGCCGCCAAAAACGGCGACCTCGGCATCTGCAGACTCCATGGCATGCAGCACGCAC
>CABUMU010000102.1 GCA_902492855.1 uncultured Collinsella sp.
TAATCCCCGTCCCAGAAAAATCATTTGAGCGAACGTTCGGGCGAAAGTAGTCATAAGGGGCCGGTCCCAAATGGGCTGGTTTCAAAAGTATGGCGGATTACGGGGATGGACCTGTACTCCTTGACCATGGGAAAAATCGCGAAATTAAAACCGCAGGTAGAAGGCTTATCAAAAATCGAAAATTGCCAGTATGGATGGGGGTCTCTGAATCAGCCCCGTAATCCGGCATAGTTTTGAAATGGCACTAAAGTAGGCACAAGCTAAATAACGATTCCAAGGATAGTTGCGGTGGAATAGTCCCTGGATACCGGGGTTTTGGCGGAAATCAGGAACTATTTCACCGCAATTGTGGAGGGGCGGGGTGGATGGCGGGGTAGCTAAAAGAACCCCGTCCCAAATGAGCTACTTAGGCAGGGTCGATGTCCATGCTGGCGATGAGGTCGGTACCGGTGTCTAGGAGGTCGGGGAGGACTACATCGCCCATACGGATGGGGGCTTTGACCACTAGGCCGCGGATGAGGTCCATAGCCTGGGCGTGAAGTGCCAGCGGGATGGCTTCGGATGTGCGCACGGGGAGCAGTGCTTCGTCGCCGCCGGAGACGGCCACGGTCGTCGTTAACACACGCATGGGGCAGGTGAGCTCCTGACGCGCGAACTTATCGCCGCGCGGGCAGTTGTTGCCGGTTACGGAGCGCACTTCTACCACGGCGCCGTCTGCGTCACGCTCTACCTCTACGGTCAGGAGGCATTCGGATGGGCAGGTAGTGCAGTTGAACTGCAGCGTCTCGGTCGCGTTCGTGCTCATGAGCTATGCCTCCTCAATGGGATCGACAGACAGAATAATCTCTCTAGCACCTAGGTCGAGTGCGCGCTGAATCACCTTCGCCGGCAGAGGGAAGCTTTCCATGACGCTCGGTTTAAACGCGCGGACCTTACCGGCGAGCAGTTCTTCGCCTTCGGCCAAGATCCTCACGCGGGCGGCATCGACTGGCCGGCGTACGCGGAAGTTGAGTTTGGTGAGTGCCACAGCCGTAATGCGTGCCGGCAGCGCGTAGCCCGCGATGCCGGCAGGGGAGACCGAGAGCTCGCAGTCCGGAACGGCGCCCGCGCCGGTCCCCAGCGCGTACGCCGCCGCAGCCGCGCCGGCGCGCTCAGACTCGGTCGTCACGTTGTCGGCCAGGTCGTGCACGTGCAGCACGTTGCCGCAGGCAAAGATGCCCGGCATGCCCGTCTGCAGGCTCTGGTCCACCACGGCGCCGCGCGTGCGCGGGTCAAGCTCAACGCCAGCGGCAACCGAAAGCTCGTTCTCGGGAATCAATCCCACCGAAAGCAGCAGTGTGTCGCACGGAACGATGCGCTCCGTCCCGGCAATGGGCGCCAGGTTCTCGTCGACTTGGCTTACCTCGACGGCCTCCACGCGGTCGTGGCCGATCACGCGTGTGACGGTGGTGGACAGGTGCAGCGGAATTCCAAAATCGTCCAGGCAGTTCTTGACGTTGCGGCGCAGGCCGTTGGCGTACGGCATGAGCTCGTACACGCCCTCGACCGAAATCCCCTCGAGCGTGCAGCGGCGCGCCATGATAAGCCCGATGTCGCCCGAGCCCAAAATGACGGCATGCGAGCCGGGCTTGAGGTTCTCGATATTGATGTATCGCTGCGCCAGGCCGGCCGTAAACACGCCGGCGGGACGACTGCCGGAGATCTTGATCTCGCTGCGGGTGCGCTCACGGCAACCCATGGCAAGGACGACCGCGCGCCCGGTGAGTTGCAGCATGCCTTCAGGACTCATGAGCGTGACGGTATGGACCGCGGTGTCTTCCGTAGGCTCGCCTGAATCAATCCCAATTACCATGCTGGCCAAGAACAGCGCAATGTCGGTCGCGCGCACTTGGTCGATAAAGCGCTGCGCGTACTCGGGACCGGTGAGCTCCTGTTTAAAGTGCGACAGGCCAAAGCCGGGGTGGATGCACTGGCGGAGGATGCCGCCCAGGTGCTGCTCGCGCTCCACGATGGCCACGCGCGCTCCGGCCTTATGAGCGGCCAGCGCGGCCGCCATGCCGGCAGGTCCGCCGCCGATAACGACCACGTCGAAGGCTTGCGTTTGTACGGCTTCTACGACGCTGCAATCAATCGCGCTCGATTTGAGTTCTGCCATCCTAGCGCACCCCCTTCAAAGGTCCCTCAACCAGCCAAGAACCGGCATCCTCCAACAACACCTCGCTGGGGTCGCAGTCCAGCTCTCGGGCAAGAATCGCCACCACGCGGCTCTGGCAAAAACCGCTCTGGCACCGACCCATGCCGGCACGGCAGCGGCGCTTGACGCCCTCGACCGAGACCGCGCCTGGCTGGCGTCGGATCGCGGCCACGATCTCGGCCTCGGGCACCGTCTCGCAGCGGCAGACAATCTGTCCCCACGCGGGATCGGACTCGATCAGCTCCTCCTTGCGCGCCAGCGATGCGCGGTCAAAATCGTCCGGCGCGCGGCGAATTGGGTTCCAGTCCGTCCGCTCGTGCAGCTCCACGCCCGCCTCGCGCATCACAAGCTCCATGCGCTCGGCAATGGCCGGCGCGCTCGCCACACCCGGCGACTGAATGCCCGCCGCCTGGAACAGCCCCGGCACCACGGCCGACTGTCCAATAAAGAAGTCGTTCATTCCCCGAATGACCGGACGCCCGCCGGCAAATGCGCGCACAACGCGGCGCGTATCCAGATCGGGCACCAGCTTGCGCGCGCCGGTCAGCAGCGCGTTCACATCGCTCGCATAGGTCTGCGTGTCGCCCGGCTCGCGCACGGCGGCGGTCGCGGTGATCACGGTGTTGCCGTGTACGGTACCCGTGACGATAACGCCCTTCGATATCGGCGTTGGCACGGGGTAGAGCGGCATGAGCGCGCGCGGCTCCTTGTCCAGCACCACGATGTTGCCCTGACGCCAGACCATCTGGAACTCCTCGGCGCCTGCCATATGCGAGATGTTCGCGGCGCCGTTGCCCGCGGCGTTGATCAGGTAGCGGCAGCGCACGTTGCCAGCGGGGGTCGCCAGCGTGAAGCGCGCGTCGTCGCCCGAGCCCGCGACTTCAATTGCTTCCACCGACGCGGACCGCATAAACGTCACCCCGTTGGCCACGGCGTTCTCCAGCGCGGCGATGGCAACCTCAAACGGGTCGACAAACCCAGTCGAGGGGCACCATAACGCGCACGTTGCATCGGCACTCGCGCGCGGCTCTAACTCGTGGATGCGGTCGGGTCCGACGATTGACAGCTCGGGCACACCGTTGGTAAGGCCATTGCTCCGCAGATGCTCCAGATGCGCGCGGTCCTCGTCGTTGAAGCCCAACACCATCGAACCGGTGCGGTGGAACAAAAATCCGAGCTCCTGGGCCCAGGCGCCATACAGCTCGCAACCACGGGCGTTGACCTGCGCCTTTACCGTGCCCGGTGCCGGATCGTAGCCGGCATGCACCAGGCCACCGTTGGCCTTCGATGCGCCCAGCGCAATATCATTAGCCGCCTCGACCACGCAAATGGACAGGTCAAACCCCGCGAGCTGCCGCGCGATGGCGCATCCGGTGATGCCCGCGCCGACAATCGCGATATCAAACGTTTCTGTCACAGTGCCTCCCAGACGAGTTGACAGGCCGTCAATAAGACTATCCTACGGTTCGCACACCCCCAGTGCGGCGGCAATGCGGCGAACAGCCCCGCAACACCCGCCAACGGCAGACGAGGGGAGACCCGGCAACGCCGACAAGCTCGTCTGAAGACAACTACGGCAACCGTTCGTCTCGATCTGTAACAATTAGATGAGGATTTGGGTTCCAGATGTTACAGATTGAGACGTTTGCCAGGCGGCCCCTCTGTTTGTCTCGATCTGTAACATCTAGCCCCGGAGTCCGCTCCCAACTGTTACAGATTGAGATGTTTGTGTCCGCGCCAGCCCCGCCCCTAGCCGTGGTCCCATATAAACAAACCCCGTGGTAAACTTGACGGGACTGTTAATATTCCGAAAGGTACCCGTAATGTCCAAGTACATCTCCGAGCTCATGTCGCCGCAGCTTATGGGCGTCGTCTATGCTTTCGTTGGCTTTATCATCGCTCTGTATGTGCTGTCGGTCGTCTATGTGTTCATCGACGCTCGCCGCCGCGGCGCCAGCGCCTACGTGGCATGGGGCATCATCGCCCTCATCCCGTTTGTGGGCCTCATCGCCTACCTGGTCCTGCGCCCGCACTCCTACGCGTCCGACCGCGAGGAGCAGGAGCTGGACATGGCCCTGCGCGAGCGCCAGCTTGCCCAGTACGGCACCTGCCCGCAGTGCGGTGCGCCCATCGAGAAGGACTTCGTCGTCTGCCCGGTGTGCGATACCCAGGTTCGCAATGTCTGCCCCAGCTGCCATCGCCCGCTCGATGCGCACTGGAAAGTCTGCCCCTACTGCCGAACTCGCATTCAGTAACGCATCCATCGCCGGGCCGGCCGCAAGCCACGGGCGCCGCGCGCACCCCGCGCCCCGCCCCCACACGATGAAGCATGCGTAAAAAATCGCCCGCCGTGCCATTAAGGTGCGGCGGGCGCTTGTATACCAAGGTAACCTGCCTATAATGATGCAAGTCAAAAACGCCGCGCCCACCAAGCGCCACAGGCGCCGGGCGTCCGCACTTGTACACCAGGCATCCGAGAGGAGAAAACATACCCATGAAGGCACTCTACAATGACGGTTCGGTGGCCGAGCTCCCGCAGGACGAGGTCACGCACGTCATCCGCCACTCCGCCGCGCACATCATGGCGCAGGCCATCAAGCGCCTGTACCCCCAGGCCGACTTTGCCTACGGCCCCGCGACCGACAACGGCTTCTACTACGACGTCGATCTGCCCGAGGGCGTCAAGATCAGCGAGGACGACTTCCCCGCGATCGAGGCCGAGATGAAAAAGATCGTCAAGGAGAACCTCAAGTTCTCCGTGTACGAGAAGCCCCGTGCCGAGGCCATCGCCCTTATGGAAGAGCGCGGCGAGAAGTACAAGGTCGAGCACATCGGCGACCTGGACGATGACGCCCGCATCACCTTCTACCAGCAGGGCGACTACATCGACATGTGCGTCGGCCCCCACATCTGCTACACCAAGGCTCTGAAGGCCTTTAAGCTTACCGGCGTCTCGGGCGCCTACTGGAAGGGCGACAAGGACAACAAGATGCTCACCCGCATCAACGGCGTCGCTTTTGCCACCAAGGAAGAGCTCGACGAGCACATGCACATGCTGGAGGAGGCCAAGAAGCGCGACCACCGCAAGATCGGCCGCGAGATGGACCTCTTTATGATGCGCGACGAGGCCCCCGGCTTCCCGTTCTTCCTGCCCAACGGCATGATCCTTAAGAACACGCTGCTGGACTACTGGCGCGAGATTCACCATAAGGCCGGCTACGTGGAGATCTCCACGCCGCTCATCATGAACAAGCAGCTGTGGAAGACCTCGGGCCACTGGGACCACTACAAGGACAACATGTACTCCACCGTCATCGACGACGAAGAGTACTGCATTAAGCCCATGAACTGCCCGGGCGGCGTGCTGGTGTACGCCTCCAAGCCGCACTCCTACCGCGAGCTGCCCATCCGCGCCGGCGAGATTGGCCTGGTGCACCGCCACGAGCTGCGCGGCGCCCTGCACGGCCTGTTCCGCGTGCGCTGCTTTAACCAGGACGACGCCCATCTGTTTGTGCGTCCCGACCAGCTGACCGACGAGATCGTGGGCGTGGTCAACCTCATCGACTCCGTGTACCAAAAGTTTGGCTTTAAGTACCACGTTGAGCTTTCCACCCGCCCCGAGGACTCCATGGGTTCGGACGAGGATTGGGCTCGCGCCGAGGAGGGCCTGCGCGCCGCTCTGGAGAAGCTGGGCATGGACTACGAGGTCAACGAGGGCGACGGCGCCTTCTACGGCCCCAAGATCGACTTCCACCTGGAGGACTCGCTCGGCCGTACCTGGCAGTGCGGTACCGTCCAGCTCGACTTCCAGATGCCGCTCAACTTTGACCTGGAGTACGTTGACGCCGACGGCACCAAGAAGCGCCCCATCATGCTGCATCGCGTGTGCTTTGGCTCCATCGAGCGCTTTATCGGAATTCTGATTGAGCACTTTGCGGGCAAGTTCCCCACTTGGCTGGCTCCCGTGCAGGTCAAGGCGCTTCCCGTCTCCGAGAAGAGCCGCGACTACGCCCACGAGGCGTGCGCCAAGCTGGAGGAGGCCGGCATTCGTGTGGTCTGCGACGACCGCGACGAGAAGATCGGCTACAAGATCCGCGAGGCCCGCAGTATCGACCGCGTGCCTTACATGCTCATCCTGGGCGAGAAGGAGGTCGAGGCCGGCAACATCTCCGTCCGCGACCGCTCCAACGAGACCGTTCAGATGAGCGTTGACGAGTTTGTTGCCAAGGTTCTCGAGGAGATCAAGACTCGCGCCTAAGGCAACCCAACAGAAACAACGAAAGGCGACCGTCCACAAAGGGCGGTCGCCTTTTTTAATGCCAAAACGAGAAAAAGCCGCTGGTAGAGCGCCTTTTTTGTTGTGCAAAAAGGTACAGGTTTTTGTAGAGGGCTATGGAGATGTGTCCTTTCGCGCCGCAATTTGTGCAATCTGGGAAAACAGTCCGAATTAACTTGTATAATGACTCGCGTCGAAAGATACAATAACCTGTATTTTTGCGACTGCGGCTAGCTGCGAGCGAGAAGATGTTCTAAACGCCCCGGTATTTGCGTGCGTCGCAAAGCCAGAAAAGGGGGCGAGAGATGGAGCAGACAACGCGGCGCCAAGAGCAACTGCCGGGCGCATTCAACGGCGCAACTACCAACAGCCAGCATGGCCGCGTCCGCTGGTATCTGGTCCACACCCCCAACGGTAAAGAGCGCGAGACCTGCGAAAAGGTCCGCCGTATTATCCCGCACGATCTGATGCAGGACGCTTTTGTGATGCAAAAGGAGTTCTGGTTTAAGCGGGACGGCGCCTGGTCGCTCCAAACCAAACCCATGTACAAGGAATATTTCTTCGTCGCCACGCACGATGCCGCAGCGCTCGATAGGGCTTTGGCTCAACTGAGCTTTG
>CABUMU010000103.1 GCA_902492855.1 uncultured Collinsella sp.
AGGCCACTTAATGTGGCCTTCGTCTTGCGCAGGACTGTAGAGCAGGAAACCTTATATCCGGCCCCTCCGTCCGGGGACCGCGCCGTACCAGCTACAGCGTCATGTTTGGATCGGCGTCGACGTCGAACGGCGAGATTTCACCTCGGTCGAATTTACGGCGAGCGACCTCCGCAATCATGGCTGCGTTATCGGTACAGGCAGACAAGGGCGGCACCGTTACGCGAATCCCCTGACGCCCAAGCTTCTTGATCATCATCTCGCGCAGATGCGGGTTGGCCGAGACGCCGCCACCGATGCAGTATTCCTTGCATCCGGTAGCGTGCAGTGCGTTTTTGGCCTTCTTGTACTGCACGTCAAAGACAGCCGCCTCAAACGAAGCCGCCAGATCGGGAAGGTGAATCGTGCGCCCGGCCTTGGTTTCTTGCTCGATGTAGAGCGTCACCGCCGTCTTGAGGCCCGAAAGCGAGAAGCGGTAGTCCCCCCTGCTGTTAAGCGCACGGGGGAAATCGATCGCCTTGGGGTTGCCCGTCTCGGCCAGCTTAGAGATGATGGGGCCACCGGGATAGCCCAGGCCCAGCGCCTTGGCCACTTTGTCGAAGGCCTCGCCCACGGCGTCGTCGAGCGTCTCACCGAGCACCTCGTAGTCGCCCCACGCCTTCACGTGCACGAGCATGGTGTGCCCGCCCGAGACAAGCGTGAAGATGAACGGCGGCTTGAGGTCGGGCTGCGCCAGCAGGTTGGCAAACAGGTGCCCCTCCAGATGGTTGACGCACACGAGCGGCTTGCCAGCAGCGTAGGCAAAGCCCTTGGCGAAGGCGACGCCAACCACGAGCGCGCCCACCAGGCCCGGACCCTGCGTCACGCCCACGGCGGCAAGCTCACTTGGTGCAATGGCTCCGCCCGTAAGGCCCAGCGATGCTGCGGCATCCTCGAGCGCCGCATCCACGACACTCACAATCACCTCAACGTGCTTGCGCGAGGCGATTTCGGGCACCACGCCGCCAAAACGGGCATGGAAATCAATCTGCGTCGACACCTGGTTGGCCAGCATATTGCCATCCGCATCGATAATCGCCACGGCCGTCTCGTCGCAGGAACTCTCGATAGCGAGCACTAGGCGGCGGCGTTCAATTTCGGCACGCTCCCCCTCGGAGCGCCCGGGCGCAGGCAGCGGCCATACGCGCTGCTCTGCCGCCGTCGGCTCGGGCGAAGCATTGTCGACCGGAAGCACGAGGGGCAGCGGAGCCGTCATGACGATGGCATCCTTGCCGGCACCATAGTAGCCGCGGCGACGGCCAGCCTCGGTAAAGCCCAGAGCGTTATAAAGCGCGATCGCGCCCTCGTTGCCGTCCTCGACCTCGAGCGAAGCCGTGGTGCAGCCGAGCATCTGGGCATCATAGCTCACATGCGACAGCAGCTTGCGGGCAATGCCCTCACGGCGATGTGCCGAGTCGACGGCGACATCCAGAATCTGCACATCACCGTCCACGACCATACCGCCGGCAAGGCCCAGCAGCTTGCCGTCGTCGTGTGCCACCCACCAACTACGCGGCGCAGCGACGTCCTCGCCCAGTTCGGACAGGAACATGCCCGGCGTCCACGCCTCGTGTCCGGCACCTTCAAAGCAGGCAGCCTCTAGCGCGCTCGCGCCCTCGGCATCCGCCGCGCCCATGGGACGGAACTGCAGGTGACGACCGGCGAGCTCATCGGCAACGCCCGTAATTTCGCTCTGCGCACTCTCGGCAAGACCAAGACGTTTGCGCTCGTTTTCCTCGGCATCCGAAAGGCGCGTGTAAATCGGCAGGACGCGGGCCGGATCGCCGTCACCCGCGGCATGCGCAAGGAGGAGGCCCTCGCCCGAAGGCCACCACAAGTCGCGCTCCACGCAGCGGGCGGTCTCGTCCTCACCCAGCAGCTTGCCATAGCGCACGAGACCGTCACCGGTCAGCTGAACCTGGTCCCAGTCCGCTGCTCGGCGCCACTCATCGAGCGCCACGGCGGCCTTGACCACGTGTTCGCGCTCAAATTGACGCTCGGGACCCTCATCGACCAGCATATACAGCGCCGGATATACCTCACCGCGCATAGCATCGGCCAAGATACCAAGCTTGCCGCGCACGCCAGCCTTCCACGCCGTCCAAGCACAAGCGTCGAGCGTCGACACACCCAGCAGCGGAACATTGGCACCACGCGCGAGGCCCTTGGCAGTGGAGATGCCGATGCGCACACCCGTAAAGGACCCCGGGCCGCGGCCGACCACATAGCAACCAACATCGCTGCGATCCAGACCGGCTTGTGCCAGCACGCCATCAACGGTATTCACGAGCTCAACGTTGGCGTGACGGCGACACATGTGGTCGCCACTCACGAGCTTCGTCTCGCCCGTCTGTCCATCAATCCAGCTTGCCGCGCAGGCAAGCATGTCGGTCGAGGTATCGAGCGCCACCACCAGCGCGTTGTCGTTATGCAAGCTCATCTTGTACAGCCCTATCAATCAAATGGGAAAGCTCCATTGCGCGGTCACCGTGCGCCTCGAGCGTTATCGTTCGCACATCGCTGTCGCCCTCATCACGCTTGAGCGTCACCGAAAGATACTCATCCGTCAGCTCGTCCTGGAATTGTTCGCCCCATTCCAGCAGGCAAGCACCCTCATAGCCCAGCACATCGAAAATGCCCGTATCCTCGAGCTCGTAGGCATGCTCCAGGCGGTATAGATCAAAGTGAAACAGCGGAATACGACCTTGATCGTGAACGGCCATGAGCGCAAACGTAGGACTCGTAACCATATGCCCATCGCCCAGCCCGCGCGAGATGCCCTTGGTAAAGTGAGTTTTGCCCACTCCCAGGCCACCGGTCAGGATGAGCACATCGCCGTCCTCAAGGCACGGTGCAATTAGCTCGCCAAAGTACTCCGTATCGGCAGCGCAAGTCGTTTTGTAAGTACCTACCCCCAGGCGCTCCAGGGACATATATGCTCCTTATTATTCCGAGGCGTCCTCTGGTGCGGGATGTCGCTCCAGATAATCGCCCAGCATCTTAAAGTCTTCCTCCAGCAGCTCCTGCCATGCCGGATTGCGCAGCGCTGCTGCCGGATGAAAAGTGGGCATTACTACAAAATGCCCCATCTGGTGGAACCTGCCGCGCAGCTTAGTAATGCCAATCTCGGTCTTAAGCACAAAGTGCGTCGCGGGGTTGCCGAGCGTCACGATAATATCAGGCCAGATGCTTCGAATCTGCTCACGCAAAAACGGCGAGCAAGCCAGCACTTCCTCGGGACGCGGATTGCGGTTTCCCGGCGGGCGGCACTTAAGCACGTTGGCAATGTAGACGTCTTCGCGTTTGAGCCCCGCCAGCGACAAAATGCCGTTGAGGTCCTCGCCTGCCGCCCCCACAAAGGGCTCGCCCTGCAAATCCTCATTGCGACCCGGCGCCTCACCAATAAACATCACGCGAGCGCGGTGGTTTCCCACGCCAAACACGATATTGTGACGCGACTGGTAGAGCTGGCAGAGGTGACAATCGCCCAGAACGGCCTCAATTTCCTCGAGTGCGACCTCACGTGGCGCCTGATGGGTATGGCCGGGGATGTGCATGACGCCCATAGCGGCTCCTACACGTAGACCTTGTCGAGACGCATGCCAAAGCCGCAGGCGACCTCGTAGTTAATCGTTCCGCGCAGTCGGGCCATCTCGTCCATAGTGATCTCGGCATCGTCATCGCGGCCGACAATGATCATCTCGTCACCATACTCGGCCTCGGGAATCTCGTGTGCCGGGTTGGACTGAATGGCGACCATAAACTGGTCCATGCAGATATTGCCAACCTGATGCACGCGCTCGCCGCGATACAGCACATCCATACGATTGGAAAGCGTACGCGATAGGCCATCGGCATAACCGATCGGCAGCGTACAGATCTGAACGCGCGTACGCGGTACGCGGTAGGTAAAACCGTAGCCCACGCCCTCACCCATCGCAGGGTGTGCCACGCGCGTCACACGCGCATGGACGCTCATAACGGGATCAAGCTGCATCACGCGGCCACTCAGCTCGCACGGCTGCATGCCATACAAGCCAACGCCGGCGCGGATCATATCAAAATGCATCGAGGGGTCGAGCATCGAAGACGGCGTGTTGGCACAATGCACGATACCGCACTCAAAACCCGCATCCTTAATGGCCTGAACGGCCTCGGTAAAGCGCTGACACTGCAGCTTGTAGTCCCAGCCCGAAGGTTCATCGGCCGTGGCGAAGTGCGTAAATACGCCGTCGCACTGAATACCGCGATGGAAATTTATACCGCGGACAAAGTCGAGCACCTGCGTGTAGTGAACGCCGATACGATTCATGCCCGTCTCGATGGCGAGATGATACTTGCCCACTTTGCCCGCCGCGACGGCACATTCGCCATACGCAAGAGCAAAGTCAGACGTATAGACCGAGGGCATGATATCAAACTCGAGCAACGTCGGAATGGCCTCGATGGGCGGCTCGCTTAGGATGAGGATGGGTTTCGTAATCCCGCCCTGTCGGAGCTCAACGCCCTCGTTAACTGTCGCCACGGCAAACATGTCGGCACCGGCCGAATACATGATCTTGGCGCACTCAACAGCTCCATGACCATAAGCATCGGCCTTGACCACGCAGCACAGGCGCTGACGTGGATTCAGCAAGTTCTTATAGGCCCTCGTGTTGCGACGTAGCGCCCCGCGGTCGATCTCGACCCAGGACCAGCGCGTCAAATCGGCTTTATTCATGATTAGTCATCCGACCCTTCGTCCATGATTCCCAGATCTTCGAGCGCATCCTTTGCCGCCAGTTCCATGGCGGGACCGATCAAGTCGATAAGATCGGTCGCGATGACGCTCTTCTCACCATACTCCGTCGCCGCGGCAAACCCGGCGTAGCTGTGAAGTGCGACGGCGTACGAATACAGCAACTCCCAACGATCCATCTCGTCGCGCATGGTGGCAAGCGTGCCGGCCAAAATACCCGCGAGAACATCACCCGAACCGGCAGTTGCCAGAGAAGCCGGACCCGAGAGCGGCAGCAGCACACGCTCAACGCCACAGATAGCCGTCGTCGGCCCCTTGGCAATGACCACCAGATTGTCAGAGCCTGCAGCCCAGACAACCTTCTGCGCGGCTGCAATCGCAGTACCAAGGTCGTTCACCTCGTCACCGGCAACCAGACGCGAAAGTTCACGATAGTGCGGCGTCATAACCAACGGCTGCTCGCGACGATACATCTCGGGATTACTATCAATACCGTCAATGGCAATCTTAGCAAGGCAGTTGAGTGCATCGGCGTCCAAGATAAGCGGCACATCAAGCTCGAGCAAGCCCGAAACCACCTGCATAGCGCCGGCAGATGTCGTCATACCGGGACCGCACAGTACACAGCTGTACTTCTTTGCAATCTCGCACACCGTCATGCGCGCAGCGGCGCCAAAGGAGCCGCGGGAATCAGACGGAATAGCAAAGACGGGAATCGAAGGAAGTGCCATGCGAATAAGATTGGCGCAGGCGTCAGGAGCCGCGACTGCCACGTAACCAGCACCCGCGCGAGCTGCAGACTTGGCCGCCATAATGGCAGCACCAGGATATTGCGCAGATCCGGCGACAATAAGCACAGAGCCACGGGAATACTTATCGATATTCGTAGGTAGTGGGGCAAAGTAATCAACTAAGTCACCGGGCTCGACAATCTCGGCGGCGTGGTCGACATCATCGATGACCTCGTCAAGACGGTCGTAAAGATTGCCGCAGATCAAATCGCCAGCATACTCAGGACCATCAGCGCTATACAGACCAATCTTGGGCGCAATCATCGTCACCGTATGCTCGGCACGAATGCAGTCGTCATCAACAACGCCCGTCTCGGCATTCAGGCCCGAGGGAACATCAATGGATACGACACAATCGGCGCATTCATTGACCGTAGGAATCCAGATGGAGAACGGCGCACGCAGATTCCCGTGAAAACCGGTACCAAAAATGGCATCGACAACAACATCGGCCTTATCGATCAAAACCTCGAGTTCGTCACGCGAGGGGCCGACGCAAACGTGCACATCGCGGCCGGCAGTACGACGAGCAACATGACGTGCCAGAGCAGCAGGAATCTCATCCGGCTCAACCGGAGAAACGATATCCACGTCCACACCCTTATGGCTCAGGATATCGGCGGCAACCCAACCGTCGCCGCCATTATTACCAAAACCGACCAGAACGAGAACCCGATCGGGATTGAGCTTCAAGACCTCGTTGGCGGCAAACTCACCCGCTAGCTCCATAAGCTCGGCCTTCGAAGTCCCTTCGCGTTCGATGATATCCTCGAGACGAACGACTTCTTCGGTACTCAAAACCGGTTTCATCTATGCTCCTAGCGTATCTTGCGAAGCATCGCCCAGGTGCTCCGTCAATGCTGAATTCTGCAGCTGCTCAAGCTCATCTAAAACAGAGCGAGCCTCTTTAAATGTCTGCGCTACGCGTTTCTTGGTGCTCACCTTTTCCTCTTTTGGCTTAGGCCGAGCATCTTCGGTAATCGCGATGGCATTCGCAACGGCCAAATCTCCTGTAAGCGTAATGGAAAGAGCGACTTCAACAACACCCAGTTCTTGAGCGATCTCGAGAGCACGGCCCGAAAGCAGCGCCTTCGGTTTGCCGAGTTTATCACGCGTAACCGAAACATCCTTGCGACCCACGCCTTGACTAAAACCCGTGCCGAGAGCTTTAAGTACCGCCTCGCGCGAAGCAAAGCGGCTCGCATAGTGAGCAGCGGGATGCGATGATGCATCGCAATACGCACGCTCTTCTTCGGTAAACACACGCCGAGCAAACGACGGCGTCTTTTCAAGAATTGATTTCATGCGGGAAATCTCGACGATATCAACGCCGATACCAGCTTCAGCCATGTTCACCTCCATATCGCACAGACTAAGTTATTGTAGCCCGTTCGCAGAAGATGCGACAAACGAGGGTTATAAAACACAGCTACTATGTGAGACAAAAGCCCGTAAACGCAAAAAAGGGGGAGGCCGCGCGGCCTCCCCCTT
>CABUMU010000104.1 GCA_902492855.1 uncultured Collinsella sp.
AGTGGTCGTTTATGACAGGCGGTGCGTGGCAGCTGGGGCTCAACGGAACACAGCTCTATAACGATCGCGAATCGATTACACAAGCACTTCGCTCGGGTGCGCCCGTCATCGCCGCAGTGCGCCCCGGTACGTTTACCAACGTAGGCCACTACATCGTGCTCTACGGCATCGACGATGCCAACCAGATTGGCGTCTACGACCCCAACTCGGCCAGCCGCAGCGCCCGCCGCTGGGGCGTCGTGGAGGTCCTCAACGAAGTCGAAGCCATGTGGGCCTACTAGTCATTTAAGAACGTCCCCAATGACTAGGTGGATAGCAAAAGCCCCGCAGTCGGAGCGGACTGCGGGGCTCATGAAGAGAGGCTAGTTTGTGGGCGCTTTGCCTGGCGCCCACGAGAGAGGCAACAGAGTAGAGACTACTCGTGGATGCGGGTACCGGAGAGGCCAGCCATGGTCTCGGCGGCCTTGTCCAGAGCGCCGATGATGCAGGTGCGGCCCTTGCGGGAACGTGCGAACTTGATGGCAGCGCGGACCTTGGGCTCCATGGAACCCTTGCCGAACTGACCCTCGTCGGCCAGGCGCTCGGCCTCGTCGGCGGTGAGGTCCTCGAGCTCCTCCTGGTTGGGCTTGCCGAAGTTGATGGCGACATGCTCAACGGCGGTCAGCAGGAACAGAACATCGGCGTCGCAGTCCTCGGCCAGCAGCTCGCCGCCCAGGTCCCTGTCGATGACGGCGGGAACGCCCTTGTAGCAGCCCTTGTTCTCGTAGTCGCGGACGACGGGGATGCCGCCGCCACCGCAGGCGATGACGATGAACTCGTTGTCGAGCAGGTTGAGGATGGAGTCGGCCTCGACGATCTTCTTGGGATCGGGGGAGGCGACGACGCGACGCCAGCCGCGGCCGGAATCCTCGACGAAGACCTTGGAGGGATCCTCGGCCATGAACTCCTTGGCCTGCTCCTCGGTGTAGAAGGGGCCGATGGGCTTGGTCGGGTTCTTGAACGCGGGGTCGTCCGGATCGCACTCGATCTGGGTGACGACGGTGGCGGCGTGCCAGCGCTTATAGCGCTTGTGCATCTCGCGGCCGATGCCCTGCTGCAGGTGATAACCGATGTAGCCCTGGGACATGGCGCCGCACTCGGGCAGCGGCATCTCGGGGGTACCGATGGCATCGTGGGCAGCGGCGAAGGCGTTCTGGATCATGCCGACCTGCGGGCCGTTGCCGTGGGTGATGATGATCTCGTTGCCCTGCTCGATGAGACCGAGGAGAGCGTGGGCGGTGTTGCTCACGGCCTCGATCTGCTCGACGGGGTTGTTGCCGAGGGCGTTGCCGCCAAGGGCGACGACAATACGATCGGGCTTACCAAGAGGCTTAGACATTGCTGGAATCCTTTCTGTAAAAGGCCTACAACCCATTAATAACCCGCGTCCGTGCGATACGCGAGTTTATTAAGGTTTATATTCTCTTTATCGCTCATTTTATTCATTTTGAAAATAGTTGAACGGTGAACGGTCGCTTTTACCCGCTCAGCGTAAAGAAACCCAGCTCAAGCATATCTACGTCATTTACGTGCAACTTTATTTTAATAGAGCAGGGATTAGACCAGATTATGCAAACTATATCTTTGCTAAACATAAAACAGACAGCGCAAAATCTTACTCGCACTATACGAGATTCTATGCACTTATTGGACGAGTATGCAGCCCTGCAATAACATGGCGTTTTTCATCCAACTTAAGGAATAGACGAGCGCCCATACCGCGCGTCGGCCGGCAGCCGGCGAGCCGTCTCGTCGATTGCCGCTTCCAGAAAATCAAAAACTGATATTGCGCGCGCAATTGCTGCATGGTACTTTAGCGAAGAACAGCGCGGGCTGGGGCGACAGAGATCTGTCGTGAAGTTTGGGTTCGGCGACCCCGCTGCTGTCTTCTCCTTATCCGCCAGCGAACCCCTTGAGCGACGGATTGAGGAGGTCCTTACTATGACAAAAATGCTCAAGATCACGCTAAATGGCGAGACGTTTCTCGCCGACATGCTCTGGGACAAGGCTCCCGAGGCATGCAAGCTGTTCGAATCATCCTGTCCAGTCGAGTCACGTATCTTTTCGGCCAAGATCTGCGATGCCGAGGTAACCTATCCTGTCTCGGGCCCCATCGCCAATTACGAGCACATCGAGAACCCCGTCTTTCACGAGCCAGCGGGCGCCGTGAGCTGGTATGGCGGATGGTCGTCAATCTGCATCTTCTTTGACGTGTGCGAGCCCTTTGGCACCTGCAACATGTTCGCCCGCATCTGCGAAGCCGACCGCGAGCGTTTTGCCGCCGCCTGCCGCAATGTCTGGGACAACCAGGGCATGTACATTAAAAACGAAATCGTCGAGATCGAAACGGAGGCCTAAAGATGATGGATATCAACAATCTGCTCACGCTCGACCTCGCCGAGTACACCACTGCACTTGAGGCCCTCGCCGATCAAATGATGCTCGAGGAACCGCGTGACATCGACTACATGCGCCGCCGCAAACTCGACACCGGCCGCGAATTTGCCGTCTGGAACTTCACCGTCGGTTACTGCATGAACGCCGCCGACGCCCTCTCCCTCCTGCGAGCCCAGGCCAACGAAAACGCCAACGACGGCACCGCCGACCTCGCAACGATCAAAAACAGTGCCGCACGCCTGTGCGACTGGTTCTCGGGCGCCTTCGACGTCACCGGCAAAATGGATGACACCACGGCAATCCTCGCCCACAGCCGCGACCTCTACGCCCAGGTAGAGACTCACGAACAGTTTGCAGCCCTCACCCGCGCCACCGAGCGCTATCTGGTCCAGCTCCAATTTTGGGTTGATCGCCAGATTCCCTGGCCGGCCATCAGCGACCTCGTCCACGGCTACCGCCTACGCACGGAGTCCGGCGAGACAAGGTAACCAAGCAAGCAGCACCGACAACACCCCACCATCGGGATCCAAAGTAAGAATCAGAGGGCTGGAGACGCACCCAACAGCGTCCCCAGCCCCTTCGCAAAGTAGAGCACTGTTTCAGTGGCTTTGAGGCCTATTCGAACCTTTGCTATCTCCCAATTTTTGTATATTTACGACAATATTATCTGCCAATTTTTGTATGATTTTAGGCGATTCTATCTGTTAATTTTTGTCATTTGGGGGTTTAATGCTACGCCGTAAGGTCACTGATAGGCTTTTGAGCTGGAAGAATAACTCCAATAAGGCATTACTCGTTACTGGTGCGCGTCAGATTGGCAAGAGCTATGCGATTCGCGCGTTTGGAAAAAGCAGCTACGCGTCGTATTTTGAGGTCAATTTACTACTCGATGTCGAAGCAAGGAATGCACTTGTTGGCGCAAAGAACTCCGTTGACTTTATCAACCGTGTAGCCCTTCTTGCGGATGCGCCGCTTGTTGAGGGCGATACGCTTGTCTTTGTCGATGAGATTCAGGAGTATCCGCAGATCGTTACACTCATGAAGGCGTTGGTCGAGGATGGGCGCTTTAGCTATGTCTTCTCGGGGTCTATGCTTGGGACTGAGTTTAAGGGGGTCTCTTCTTTTCCGGTGGGGTATGTAGAGCACATTGTTATGCGCCCGATGGATTTTGAAGAGTTTTGTTGGGCAAACAGCGTTAGCGAGAATGTGCTTGCAGGCATTCGCAGCTGCCTTGTCGAGAAACATCCTGTCGAAAACTATATTCATGAGGCGATGCTCAAGAACTATAGAGCTTATATCGTTTGCGGCGGCATGCCGGAGGTCGTTCAGAATTATATTGATTCGGGTTATTCGCTCGTGAGCACACGTGAGCTTCAAACTCAGCTGGTCGATCAGTACAAAAGCGATATCTCAAAATATGCATCGACTCGAGCGTTTAACGTTCGGTCGATTTTTGAGCAAATTCCCGTTCAGCTTGAGGCGGAGTCTCATCGCTTTGTTGTTTCGTCTCTGGGTGAGGGAGCTCGCCTTAAAAAATATGAGCAGGATTTCCTGTGGCTTGTTAACGCAGGTGTTGGATTGATGGTCGCCAGGGTGACGGAGCCACGGAGTCCTCTCAAGAGGACGGAGAAAACGACGGCCTTCAAACTATATGAGTCTGATACGGGCATGCTCGCATCGCGGTACCCCGGCAGCACCGCACGCGCTGTCTATCTTGATATGAAAACTCCCAACCTTGGTGGTCTCTATGAGAACGTGGTCGCGCAGGAACTTGTTGCCCTCGGGGCGGATGCATGGTACTACCAAACGCGTGAGGTCGGTGAAGTTGACTTTGTGATCGAAGGCGCCCACGGGCACGTTGTCCCAATCGAGGTCAAATCGGGCAAGAAAGTTCGAGCGCACGCGGCCCTCGATCGTCTGATGAGTGTGGGCGAGTACAAAATTCCCGAGGCCGTTGTACTAAGCCACGAGAATCTCAGCAAAGAGGGCAAGGTTCTGTACGTTCCAATCTACATGACGTTTTGTCTCGATGAGTTTATGGAAAAGGATGACCCCAATAACGATTTCTCGTTCGCGCCCATATCTCTCTAGCCATTTGAATCTGCAATCCAGCCCCGTCCACGCATCAATGCATTTCCCAAGGTGCTGCGCGTTTCGCGGCAAAGCCGCGAAAAAGCAAAGGGATAAGAAGCCGCAACAACCCCGCCCCCCATCCATCCCCAAAGCAACGCGCCTTTCGCGGCAAAGCCGCGAAACAGCGACCGGGACAAAAGGCCCCACCAACTACGTCCTTCATCCGCCCACACAATCCAAGGACGTAGTCGTAGCAGGATCTGAGGGCTGACCTTTGCGGACGCTCCGCAGGACGAAAGAACCCCCGCCGCACGTAGTGCGCAGCGGGGGTTCTTTCATGTCCGAGGACGTCCGCGAAGGTCAGCCCTCAGATCCTGCGGTGGGAGACCTAGGCCTCGTTGTACACCGTCTTGAGCTTCAGCAGGTGAGCGTAGCGGTCCATAGCGGCCTGCTCGTTCTCCTTGAAGAGCTCCTCGGCGCGCTCGGGGAAGGAACGCGTCAGCGAAGCGTAACGGGCCTCGTTCATCAGGAACTCCTGATAACCGCCCGCGGGCTCCTTGGAATCGAGCGAGAACTTCTTGCCGGCAGCAGCCTCGGGGTTGAAGCGGAAGAGGTTCCAGTAACCGCACTCGACAGCTTTCTTCATCTCGGCCTGGCAGTTCTGCATGCCACCCTTCTTGATGGAGTGCATCTCGCAGGGGCTGTAGCCGATGATGAGGGACGGGCCGTCGTAGGCCTCGGCCTCGTGAATGGCCTTGAGGGTCTGAGCCGGGTTGGCGCCCATGGCGACCTGCGCCACGTAGACGTAGCCGTAGCTCATGGCGATCTCGGCCAGGGACTTCTTCTTGGTCACCTTACCGGCAGCGGCGAACTGAGCGACCTGGCCCAGGTTCGAGGCCTTGGAGGCCTGACCGCCGGTGTTGGAGTAGACCTCGGTGTCGAAGACGAAGACGTTGACGTTGTGGCCGGAAGCCAGGACGTGGTCCAGGCCACCGAAGCCGATGTCGTAGGCCCAGCCGTCGCCGCCGAAGATCCAGAAGGACTTCTTGGTGAGGTAAGCCTTGTCGGCGAGGATCGCCTTGGAAGCGTCGCAGCCGCACTTCTCGAGCTCGGCAACGTAGGCAGCAGCAGCGGTCTTGGAGGCCTCGGCGTCGTTGACGGAGTCGATCCAAGCCTGGCCGGCAGCCTTGAGCTCATCGGACGGACCATCGGCAGCGATGATGTCCTGGGTAGCGGCGATCAGCTTCTTCTGGACGGCCTCGTAACCGACGGCCATGCCCAGACCGTGCTCGGCATTGTCCTCGAACAGGGAGTTGTTCCACGCCGGACCGTGACCGTCCTTGTCCTTGCAGTAAGGAGCGGTGGCAGCGGGGTTGCCCCAAATGGAGGAGCAGCCGGTGGCGTTGGAGATGAACATGCGGTCGCCGGCAACCTGGGTCACCAGACGTGCATAGGCGGTCTCGGCGCAGCCGGCGCAGGAGCCGGAGAACTCCAGGTAGGGCTGCTTAAACTGGCTGCCCTTGACGTTGGCCGCGATGAGCTCCTTCTTCTCGGAGACGTTCTCGACCATGTAGTCCCAAACGGGCTGCTGGTCCATCTCCTGCTCGGTGGGAACCATCTCGAGGGCGCCCTTGGGGCAAACCTTGACGCAGTTGGTGCAGCCCATGCAGTCGAGCGGGGACACGGCCATGGTGAACTTCATGCCCTTGGCCTTGGGGCCCATGGCGTCAAGCGTGCGGGTAGCCTCGGGCGCGGCGGCAGCCTCGTCCTCGGTCATCGCGAACGGACGGATGGTGGCATGCGGGCACACATAGGCGCACTGGTTGCACTGGATGCACTTGGTCTCGTCCCAGTGGGGAACGACGACGGCGACGCCGCGCTTCTCGTATGCGGAGGCGCCCAGCTCAAACTGGCCATCGGCGCAATCGACGAAGGCGGAAACAGGCAGGCTGTCGCCATCCATGCGATCGATGGGCTCGAGCAGGTTCTTGACCTGCTGGGCGATGGCGGACTTGGTCTCCTCGGAAAGCTCGACGGGAGCGGCATCCTCGGCGGTAGCCCAGTCGGCCGGAACCTCGAACTTACGGAAGGCGGTAGCGCCGGCATCGATGGCCTTGTGGTTGGCGTCGACGATGGCCTGGCCCTTCTTCATGTAGGACTTGGTAGCCGCGTCCTTCATGTACTGCAGGGCGTCCTCGGCGGGCAGGACCTTGGCCAGCGCGAAGAAGGCGGACTGGAGCACCGTGTTGGTGCGCTTGCCCATGCCGACCTTGGCAGCCAGGTCGATAGCGTCGATCAGGTAGACGTTGACGTTGTTGTTCGCGATGTAGCGCTTGGCCACGGCGGGCATGTGCTCGGCGAACTCCTCGTCGCTCCACTGGCAGTTGACCAGGAAGGTGCCGCCCGGCTTGACGTCGCGGACCATCTTGAAGCCCTTGACGATGTAGCTGGGGTTGTGGCAGGCGACAAAGTCGGCCTTGGTCACGTAGTACGGCGAGCGGATCGGGGAATCACCAAAGCGCAGGTGCGAGACG
>CABUMU010000105.1 GCA_902492855.1 uncultured Collinsella sp.
GCACAGAGTCCACGACCGGCACGCCCCCATCGGCGGAACGATGCGCCCAGCCAATATAGAAAGTGCCCGCCGGATCGTCCTCAGTGCCACCGCCGGGGCCGGCATAACCCGTTGCGCTCACTGCAATATCGCTCTGGTACAGCTCCAGCGAACCCGACGCCATCTCGCGCGCAGTCTGATGCGACACCGCAGTGTAGCGGTCGAGCGTCTCCTGCTCAACACCCAGCACGCGATGCTTGATCTCATCGCAGTAGGTCACCGCACCGCCACGCAGCACCGCCGAGGCGCCCGGGATATCCGCAATCGTCGAGGCTATCATACCCGCCGTCAGCGACTCAGCCGTCGAAACCGTCACGCCCCGAGCGCTCGCGCGCTCGACGATATCGCGCGCCAGCTCCTCATTGTGTGCGGAAATCTGCTCAAAAGAGTCCGTCATACCCACCAGGACCTAGACCGAGAAGACGATCTTGCGGCAGTTCCAGAAGTACTGGGCGCCTGAGATAACGGTCAAGACAACGGCAACGGCATACAGGAAGCGCGACACCGAGTAGATGCCGAGCGTCAGCGTCACCGGGCCAAGGTGCAAGCCGGCCATAGCAAAAACGCACAGGTAACCGCAGATGGAGACCATCGTGGTTGCCGTTTTGTACTTGCCGAGCTTATCGGCCGCAACGACCACGCCGGCCGCACTCGCGACCATGCGAAGGGCGCTCACCAGCAGCTCGCGGAACAGGATAATGAACACGGACCACACGGTCACCGCGCCAAAATCCAAGAACAGCAGCAGGGCCGAGAACACCAGCAGCTTGTCGGCGATGGGGTCCAAGAACTTGCCGAAATCGGTGATCTCGTTGCGCGAGCGCGCCAGATAGCCGTCGACCTTATCGGTGCACGACAGAATCACGTACAGAATAAAAGCGGCGGCGGCGAGCGGGCCGTCGAAGGTGCTCCAATCCGTACCGGCAACGCTCGTGTGAGACAGCGCCGACACGATCATGAACACCGGGATAAAGACGATGCGCACGCACGTCACGATGTTGGCGGGCGTCCAGACACTCGTCAGTTCCTTATTGCTCTCGTTAGCCACGACGCTCTCCTACTCCACAACATGGCCGATAAGCTCATAGCAGAAGCTATCGGTAAACTCGACAGTCAGAATATCGCCCACGGACGCCTCGCTGGCGTCCAGATGCACCGCTCCATCGGAATCGGGCGCCTGGAACCAGGCATGGCCGATCAGCTCGGCGCCGTCCTCGGTCTCTTCGATACCGTCAACGATCACCTGGGCGCGCTCGCCCACATGGGCGGCGGTGGCGGCAAAACCGAGCGACTCGGCCAGGTCCATGGCCTCCTGGGCGCGCTCGAGCTTAACCTCCTCATCGACCTGACCCTCCATCTTAGCGGCCAGGCTGCCCTCCTCCTGCGAGTATGCAAAGACGCTCGTGTAGTCAAAGCCGACGGTGTCCATAAAGTCGATAAGGTCGCGGAACTCGTCGTCGGTCTCGGTCGGGAAGCCGACCATGGCCGTGGAACGAATCACGATGCCAGGGATGCGCTCGCGAAGGTCGCGAAACAGATCCTCGAGCTCCTGGCGCGAACCGGAGCGACGCATGGCCTTGAGAATGCGCGCGTCGCAGTGCTGCACGGGGATATCGATATAGGGCAGCACCTCGGGCGTATCGCGAATCGTCTCGATGAGTTCGTCAGTCATGCCCTCGGGCTGCAGATAGAGCACGCGGACCCAGACGTTGTGCGGGCGCACGGCCTCGGCGACGGCACGCAGCAGCTGCGCCAGATTGCGCGGCGAGCCATCGGCGACGTCCTCGTCGGCAAAGTCGGTACCCCAGATGCCCGTGTCCTGGCCGATCAGCACAATCTCGCGCACACCGCCGGCAACCAGGTCGCGCACCTCGGAGATGATGCTCTCGGCATTGCGCGAATGATAGCGACCGCGAATATAGGGGATCATGCAGAAGCTGCAGAAGCGGTTGCAGCCATCGGAAATCTTGACGTAGGCGACAGCACCCTCGACGGTACGTTTGACCTGCGGGATATAGGCAGCAATCTCGCGCTCGACGCCCAGCACGCCATCGATGACCGCCACGATGCCGTCTTCCTCGTCGGCCTTCACAAAGGCAGCGACCTCGGGCAACTCGTCAGGCAGGTCATCGCCATAGCGCGACGGCACGCAACCGCACATAACGATGGGGCAAGAACGAACACCGTCCTGAACCTCGTTGGCGAGTTCGAGCGTGGTCTCGATGCTCTCGGACGTTGCGGAGGCGAGGAACGAGCATGTATTGACGATGGCGATATCGGCGTCCTGCGGGTCGAATGCCTCCTCGTAGCCTGCGGCGGTCAAAAGAGAACGCATGCGGTCGGTGTCAACCTCGTTCTTAGCGCACCCGAGGGTGATGTAGAGCACGGAGCCCACCGGTGTATCCATGTTGGAGAGCGGTCCTTTCGCTTGATATTAGCGGTAGTTGGTGAACTGCAGCGGCTGGCCGTAGTCCTGGTCGCGCAGGAACTGGATCACGGTCTGCAACGCGTCCTTCGAAGCAGAGGAAACACGCAGCTTGTCGGCCTCGATGGTCACCTTGACCTTGAGCTTTTGGTCCTTGATGTCCTTGTTGATCTTCTTGGCGGTCGCCTGGTCGATACCCTCGACGATATGACCGAGCACGCGCACGGTGCCGCCCGAAGCCGCCTGCGGAGCATCCCACGAGACAGCCTTAAGGTCGATGCCGCGCTTGATGAGCTTGGAGCTCAGCACGTCGACAATCTGCTTGGAGACAAAGTCGGCCGGAGCGTTGATCGTAAAGAGCTTGTCGCCCTTCGAAAGCTCGATCGTGGCACCGGAGTCCTTAAGGTCATAGCGCTGGGAAATCTCGCGCGTGGTCTGCTGGAAGGCGTTATCGACCTCTTGCATGTTGACCTCGGACACGACGTCGAAGCTGGAATCTTTAGCCATGATGTTTCCTTTCGCGTACGAGCGGCTTAGTAGCTATCGTACGAATAGTCGGTAGAATCGGTGGGCGTCTGACCGTCAGTTGCGGTATCGGCGCCATCCGCGGACTGGGCATCGGTGCCGTCGGTGGTATCGGTACCATCGGTGGTGTCGGTGCCATCAGAACTTTCACCATTCTCGGAATCAGTCGTCTCCTTCTTAGGAACGGTGATCGTCACACGAGCCACGCCCGAGGTCTTGGTATCGTAACGGACCTTTTCACCGTTCTTGGTAACGGTAACATCGGAAGGCTTGGACGTGGTGATCTCGATCGAGGACTCGGGCGTGTACTCCTGCTCAAAGGGGCCAGTCGCCTGAGCGCCATAGACCGACTTGCCGTCGACCTTGACCTCAATCCACGCGGTCTTTCCCTTGGCAACGGAGACCTTGACCTTCGTGACCTCGTTCTCTTCCTTCTTGGCCGTCGTCTTGGTAGCGTCCGAATCAGTCGACTCATCCGTCGGCTCATCGGTGTCTTCGTCCTCGTCGACCGTTTCGGTCTTCTTAGAAGACTTCTTGGTCGTCGTCTTGGTAGCAGTGGGCGTCTCGGGCGTGGTCTCGGGCGCCGAAGATGCGCAGCCGCGCAGAAGCACCACGATGAGCACGATCAGCAGCAACGCCACGGCACCGATGCCGGCGTAGACGATACGCGAATCGAGCCCGTTGTTTTGAGGAGTACGGGATCCGCCGCGTCCACGACCGGAACTGCTGCGGCCGCCTCCCTGAGGCATACGACCACGATTGCTATCGGAACGGCCGCGATAGCCGCCCTGGCCCTGAAGGCTGCGCTGACCCGAGCGGGGCGCAAGTTCACCGCGGCCTTGATAGCCACGTTGGCCCGAACGCGGAGCCGAAGAGCGCTGGCCATACGGCTGTGATTGAGAGCGAAGACGCGGCGTCACCTGCGTGGTATCGGCATCCGCATAGCCACCGCGAGAGCGTCCGGTGGAGACACCACGGTGACCGCGATCGGAATAGCCGCCGTCGCCGTAGCCGGCACGAGGGTCACGCGCCACGCCGCGGGCAGCGGGAAGTGCACGGTCCTCGGGCATCGGCGTACTGCGGAACCGGTCACGCTGTGAGCGAATCTCCTCGCCCGAACCCGTCTCAGTAATATAACCGGCCTGCTGAGGACGCTGTCCATAGCGGGTCGAACGACCGCCCTGAACCATCAGGAAGCGCCCGTTATCGACCGAGGAACGCGAATTGACGTAGCCGGCGGCGTCCTGAAAACGACCGCCCTGCTGCGACGTTTCGCGTTCGTATGCCATCAGGTCGTCAAAGTAGGCATTGACGACCTCGCGCGGATTGAGGCCCAAAAAGCGAGCATAGCTCGAAATCATGCCCTGTGCATAGCCGCGCGGCGCCATCGAAGCAAAGTTACCGGTCTCGAAAAACTCGATGATCTGCGGCCTGATTTTGATGGTGTTGGCGACCTGCTGAATGGAAAGGCCCATTCGGCGACGCTGCTCGAGCAGCATGTCACCAAAGCGTGCAGCCATCAGAATCCTCCAAACTCACGATCTTCACGTGCCATCTCGGCGTCGACAGATTCCAGCGCGGCTAGCCCCTCCTCGTCCAGCAGGACCTCGCGCGGCTTGGAACCGTCGGGCGGGCCGACGACACCCTTTTCTTCCAGCATGTCCATAATACGCCCGGCGCGCGCATAGCCAACCTTCAGACGACGTTGCAGGCCAGATGTGGAGCCAAGCTGCGATTCCACCACAATATGGGCGGCTTCCCAAATGAGAGGATCATCGTCTTGCGGCTCGGCGACTCCGGTGCGGACAATGCCGCCGCCACCCGCCATGGACATGGAAGCGGGCGCCACGGCAGACAGGATCTCCTCGTGGTAGTCGGGCTCGCTCTGCGACTTGACGAACTCGACAATCTCGTTGATTTCGTCATCCGAGACAAAGCAGCCCTGGATACGGCGAGGCTTGCCCCAGTCGACCTTTGAGAACAGCATGTCGCCCAAACCAGTGAGCTTTTCGGCGCCCATCTGATCAATGATGACGCGCGAGTCGATACCCGTGGCGACGTTAAAGGCGATGCGGTTGGTGATGTTAGCCTTGATAAGGCCCGTCACCACGTTGGAGCTCGGGCGCTGCGTGGCCACGATAAGGTGGATACCGGCGGCACGGCCCAGCTGAGCAATACGCACGATCGAGGCCTCGACATCCTTACCGGCGACCATCATCAGGTCCGAGAGCTCGTCGATGATGATGACCAGGTAGGGCATCTTTTGCGGCGGGTTATCGTAATGCTCAAACTCGCCGGCGGCCTGCTTTTCGTTGTAGGTCGAGATCTTACGCACGTTGAGACGCTCGAAGACCTTCAGGCGACGCTCCATCTCGGACACGGCCCATTGCAGAGCGCTCGCGGCCTGCTTGGGCTCGGTCACTACAGGCACGTAAAGATGCGGCAGACCGTTATAGCCCGCAAGCTCGACGCGCTTGGGGTCGACCATGATCAGGCGAACATCCTCGGGAAGGGCGCGCATGAGCAGGGTCGTGATGATGGAGTTGATCATGACCGACTTACCGGAACCCGTGGTACCGGCGATCAGCAGGTGGGGCATCTTGGCAAGGTCGGCGACGACCGGCGTGCCCTCGGCATCGCGGCCGATGGCGAGCTCGAGCGGACCGCCCTTCACATAGGGAAGCACGTCGCCCAGGTTGACGTTCTGGCGCTTGCGATTGGGGATCTCGATGCCCACGAGCGAGGTGCCGGGGATCGGGGCAAAGATACGCACCGACTGGGCAGCGAGCGAAAGCGCGATATCGTCCTCGAGGCTCGAGATCTTGCTCACGCGCTCGCCCTCGCCAGGTTGCAGCTTAAAGGTCGTCACCGTGGGGCCGGCGATCCAGCCGACCACGCGGGCACTGCGGCCAAACTCAAGCAGCGTGGACTGCAGTGACTCGGCAGTCTGCTCAAGCTCTTTGTCCGAGGACGCGGCGGAAGCCGACTGCGGGTTGGCGCGCAGGATCTCGAGCGGCGGAAGCTTAAGGCCATCCTCTTCTTCGCCCTCGTTATCCGCGGGGGCATTGACCGCTCCCCCATCGCTAGAAGTAGGCGCCTCGGCAGCGCCCGCGACAGCCGTATCGGCAACCTTGGGATGCTTCAAGAAGTCGGGAATCTGAGGTGCTGCCGAGACAGGATTCACGGCAAACGGCGGCTCGGACTCGTCGATCTTATCGGAGTCGTCTTCCATCGAAAGCTGACCGGTTACCTGGTCGCGCTTTGCATGGCAACGCGGCAGCAAAGTTGTCTTTGCGGTCTCAATCGGAGCCTCGTCGTCCTCGTCATCGCCCTCGGTGAGCTCAATCTCGCTATCGGACCAAGACGGGTCGGGCTCGCTCGTGTTGAGTTTGGGCGCAGCCTTGCCCTTCTTGGCATGGCGGCGCGGCAACAGTGTGGTCTTGGCCCGCTCAGCTTCCACGGCCTCGGACACGTCGACAAACGGGTCATCGTCCTCATCGTCATCGTCCAAAACAGGGTCCACATCGTTGCCCATAACCGTGGTCACGGCAGCATCGGAGGCCTTTTGACGAAGAATGCTCAAGTGCGGACGGGCAACGCCGGGCACCGACAGGGCTTCGTCGTCACCCCACGGGCTCGCGTTGACGTCGGAACGACGGCGCTCGGCAAAATCGGCCGCACGGTCGCGAGCAGAGCGCAGCACGCCACCCACCGAAAAGCCGATGATGACAAAACCAACGACGGCCAGACCCAACAGGACCACCATCGCGATAGGCTTACCCAGTGCATTCTGCAGCGCACTCGCAATAAACGCACCGATGTAGCCACCCGAGGCGGACAGATTTTGCGGCGTAAACATAAGGTCACACGAGTCGCTCGTACCCGGCACCATCAGCGAAAGAATGGAGACGACGGCGATAAAGACCACGGCTCCGCCCGCGACCGAGCGAATGTTGAGCGGCGAGTCCTCACCTAAAAAGAGCGTGGCGGCAAACAGCAAAATGACGATCGGCAGCACGTAGGCGCCCAGACCAAAGCCTAGGTGG
>CABUMU010000106.1 GCA_902492855.1 uncultured Collinsella sp.
CAGCAGCTCCGGGAATCCGATAACGCCCACCAGGATGCCGGCGACTACAAACACAAAGAGCACCACACGTAAGGGCGTGAGAGGCTGCGAGATGCGCCAGATTAGGCTGACGCTCGCCGCGCACGACGTAAGCAGGCACATCGTAGACAGCGTGAGCTGGCTAAAGCCAAACACGCGCGCCACAAAGATATCGAGCGCCGCAGCCAAAATGACCGCAATCGACGCCGGCAGTGCACGCTTGAGTACGTTGCTCAAAAACGCACCCTTCACACGAGCATTGTTGGGCTCCAGGCCCAACACAAAGCCCGGCGCGCCGATGCAGAAGAAGTTGATGAGCGTCATCTGGATGGGCTCGAAGGGGTACGGCGGCAGCGCGATACACAGCGCCGCCAGGCCCATCGAGAACAGCGTCTTGGTCAGGAACAGTGAGGCCGAACGCTGCAGGTTGTTGATGGAGCGACGGCCCTCGGCCACCACGGCGGGCATCGAGGCAAAATCGTTGTCGACGAGTACGATCTCGGCCACGTTGCGCGCGGCATCGGAGCCGGCCGCCATGGCGACGGAGCAGTCGGCCTCCTTGAGCGCCAGCACGTCGTTGACGCCGTCGCCCGTCATGGCCACGGTGTGCTCGCGGCGCTTGAGCGCCTGCACGAGCTCGCGCTTCTGCTGCGGGGTCACACGACCAAAGACATGGTAGCGGTCCACTGCGGCATCGAGCTTGGCCGGCGTATCGAGCGTCGTGGCGTCCACATAAGCGTCCGCCCCCGGCACGCCCACCACGCGCGCGATCGACGACACCGTACGCGGGTCGTCGCCGCTGATCACGTTGAGGGTCACGCCCTGCTCGTTAAAGTAGCCGATGGTCTCGGCCGCCGAGGTACGAATCTCGTCGCGGATGGTCACAAATCCCACGGGCTCGGCCTCGCCCACCATATCCCCATCGGGCGTAAAGCCGTCCACGCGGGCCACCACGAGCACGCGGCAGGTATCGGCAAGCTCGGCGACACGGTTCTCGACCTGCGAAAACACACGCTCCGAAAGCACAAACTGCGCGGCGCCCATCACATAGGAGCCCTGCGCAAACGAAGCGCCGCTCCATTTTTTAGACGACGAGAATGGAATGACCGACAGCGGCTCGGACACCTCGACCGGGCGATCGGCGTAATAGTTGAGCAGCGCCTGGCATGTCTCGTTGGCATCGGCCGAGGTCGCACGTGCCACGTTAGTCAGCGCAAAATCGAGCACTGTGGTATCGACGGGAACAGCCGCCTCGTCCGAGTCCACGCCAAAGCCAACACCCTCAACAGGCAGCGGGTAGGTGCCCTCGACCTCCATACGACCCGAGGTAATGGTGCCCGTCTTGTCCAGGCACAGTACGTCGACGCGAGCGAGCGTCTCGATGCAGTAGAGCTGCTGCGCCAGCACCTTGCGGCGGGCCAGGCGCACCGTGGCGATGGCGAGCACCGACGAGTTCAGCAGCACCAGGCCTTGCGGGATCATGCCCAGCAGGGCGCCCACCGTGGACAGCAGCGCCGACGAAGGCACATGACCAGCCAACAGCTCGGAGAAGCACCACGAAAGCGCGCTATCGCCCGGGGTTCCCGCGGCATCCCACAGCTCGCTCACACTCGAGGCAAACAACGCCAAACCGAGCGGGATCATGATGATGCTCGTAAAGCGCACGATGGCGTTAAGCGCGTTCATGATCTCGGAATTGACCTTTTTGACGTACTTCGCCTCGTTATTAATTTTAGCCACGTAGTTGTCGGCGCCGACATGGATCACGCGGGCGCGCAGCAGGCCCGAGTCGATAAAGCTGCCGCTCATGAGCTCGGAACCGGGCTGTTTCTTAATAAGGTCGCTCTCGCCCGTCAGCAGGCTCTCGTTCACGAGCGCCTCGCCCGAAACCACCACGGCGTCAGCGGGAATCTGGTCGCCGCGCCCCAGGCAGATGATGTCGTCGAGCACGATCTGGTCCAGGTCGAGCTCCACCTCGGCGCCGTCGCGCACCGCGATGGCCTTCTTGGAGGTCAGCAGCGTGAGCTTATCGACCATCTTCTTGGACCGCATGGATTGAATGACGCCAATAGCGGTATTGAGGAACACCCCAAACAGGAACGTCAGGTTCTTAAACGAACCGGTCAAAATGACCAGGAACGCCAAGATCACGTTGATCAAATTGAACAGCGTGCAGAGGTTCTCGATGATGAGCTCTTTGACCGACTTGGTCTTGAGCTCCATGTTGCGGTTGATCTTACCGGCGGCGATGCGCTCCTCAACCTCGGCGCTCGAGAGTCCGCGCTCGATATCCGTTGCTGCCATACCACGTCCCATCACGTCGCGTCGGTATAAGAAAAACCGCCCGGACCATGCGAGGTTCGGACGGTCTTACGTTCGATGGTGCCCCATGTTGGATTCGAACCAACGGCCTTCTGCTCCGGAGGCAGACGCTCTAATCCCCTGAGCTAATAGGGCCAACATTTGGCATTATACCCAAGTGCACCACGGGCTAACAAAATAAAAGAAAAAGCTTTGCAATTCCGAGGAAGACGCGGCGCAACGGCCCACTTTAGAAGGCAAAAGCGAGTCAGATGGTATAAACTCTCATGCACCATATATACACGGCTCGCATTGCGGGCCGTTTTTGCAAAAGTTATCCATCGAGGTGAGAGGCACACCATGATTGCAATTTTAAAGCAGAGCGCCAGCGACGAGGCCGTCGGCCATATCGTCAGCTGGATTGAGAAAAAAGGCCTGAAGACCGATGTCTCGCGCGGCGAGAACGAGACCATCATCGGCCTGGTGGGCGATACGACCAAGATCGACCCGTTCCTGCTCGAGTCCATGGATGTCGTCGAGCGCGTGCAGCGCGTCTCCGAGCCTTTTAAGCGTGCCAACCGCAAGTTCCACCCCGAGGACACCGTCATCGACTGCGGCCACGGCGTCAAGATCGGCGGCGACCAGTTCCAGGTCATCGCCGGTCCCTGCTCCGTCGAGGGCGAGAACCTCATCCGCATCGCACGCCGCGTAAAGGCCGCCGGCGCCACAATGCTGCGCGGCGGTGCCTACAAGCCCCGCACCTCCCCCTACGCCTACCAGGGTATGGGCCCCGCCGGCCTCGACCTGCTGTGCGAGGCGTCTGCCGAGCTCGACATGCCGATCGTCACCGAGATCATGGACCCGCGCGACGTGCAGGTCTTCCTTGACAAGAAGATTGACGTCATGCAGATCGGCGCCCGCAACGCCCAGAACTTCCCCCTGCTCAAGGAGGTCGGCAAGACCCAGACCCCGATTCTGCTCAAGCGCGGCATGTCCGGCACGATCGATGAGCTGCTTATGGCAGCCGAGTACATCATGAGCGAGGGCAACGACAACGTCATCCTGTGCGAGCGCGGTATCCGCACCTTCGAGACCCGCACCCGCAACACATTCGACCTTAACGCCGTGCCGGTGCTGCACCACCTGTCGCACCTGCCCGTCGTCGCCGACCCCAGCCACGCCACCGGCTACACCCGCTACGTCGAGCCCATGGCGCTCGCCGCGACCGCCTGCGGTGCCAACGGCCTGGAGATCGAGGTCCACGACGAGCCGAGCCGCGCCTGGTCCGACGGCGCCCAGGCCCTCACCCCCGATCAGTTCGACGACACCATGCGCCGCATCCGAGCCATCCGCGAGGTTGTCTGCCAAGAGACCATGGAGTAGCCCATGGGTACGGTGAGAAACGCGCGCGTTAACCAGGGCGGCCCCAAGTGCGCCGGCATCGTCGGCCTTGGCCTCATCGGCGGTAGCTTTGCCCGCGGCTATGCACAGGCGGGCGTCCGCGTGCTGGCCTGGGACCCCGATGGCGATGTCATGACGGCCGCCAGCATGGGCACCGTTGCCGGCGAGCTCAACGACGAGACACTCGGCGAATGCGACATCATCGTCCTGGCATGCTACCCCGAGGCCTGCATCGAGTGGCTCGAAGCGCACGCCCAGGCACTCGCCGACGCCACCGACACCGAGGCCATCATGGGCCCCGTGGTGATCGACACCGTGGGCGTCAAGGGCATCGTGTGCGAGCGCGCCTTTGACCTTGCTCGCGAGCACGGTTTTTACTTTGTGGGCGCGCATCCCATGGCGGGCACGCAGTTCTCGGGCTACGCGCATTCCCGCGCCGACCTGTTCCAGGGCGCACCGCTCGTGCTCGTACCGCCCGCAGTGGACGACGCACTTAAGCTGGAGCTTTTGGGCCAGGTGCGCGAGATGGTGCGCCCCTTGGGCTTTGGCAAGTTCAGCGTAACGAGCGCCGCCGAGCACGACCGCGTCATCGCCTTTACGAGCCAGCTCGCGCACGTCGTCTCCAACGCCTATGTTAAGAGCCCGACCGCTCAGGTCCACCACGGCTTTTCGGCCGGCAGCTACCGCGACCTCACCCGCGTAGCGCACCTCAATCCGCAGATGTGGTCCGAGCTCATGATCGACGACGCCGATGCGCTCGCCTTCGAGATTGATCATCTGATCGAATCGCTCGGCGCCTACAGTCGCGCCCTTAAGGACCGCGACCAGCGCTATCTGGAGAATCTCCTTGCCGAGGGCGACCGCATCAAGCGCGCGCTCGACGACGAGGCCTCCCACTAGACCACCCATCACGCCAGGTCGAAAGGACCGAAGCTTATGGCGATTACCATCGATATCGACACCGCACGCCCCTACCAGGTGCATGTGGGCACGTTTTTGCTGGAGCAGGCTGGCCCACTCGTACGCGCCACCGCCGGCGGCACCCGTGCCGTCATCGTGACGGACACCAATGTAGGCCCCCTCTACCAGATGCCCGTTAAGCAGAGCCTCGAATCCGCAGGCTACGAGGTGAGCATCTGCACCTTCGAGGCCGGCGAGGCCCATAAGCGTGCCGAGACCTACGTTGGCATTTTGGAGTTTGTGGCCGAGCACGAGCTTTCGCGCTCCGACGTGATCGTGGCACTCGGCGGCGGCGTCGTGGGCGACGTTGCGGGCTTTGTGGCCGCCACCTACATGCGCGGCTGCAAGTTTGTGCAAATTCCCACAAGCCTGCTCGCCATGGTAGATTCGTCGGTTGGCGGCAAAACGGCCATCGACCTGGCAGCCGGCAAGAACCTGGCCGGCGCCTTTTGGCAGCCGAGCGTGGTCATCGCTGACGTGGGGTGCCTGGCGACCCTCACGCCCGAGCAGTTCGCCGACGGCTGCGGCGAGGTCGTCAAGCACGCCGTGATCGCCGACCCCGAGCTTTTCGCCGAGCTGGAGAAGACCCCGCTCACGCTGGAGCTGCTCAACCGCGATGTAGCCCGCGTAGCGCTCATCATCGCCCGCAATATTGACATCAAGCGCGCCGTGGTCGTCGCCGACGAGCGCGAAACCAACCAGCGCAAGCTCCTCAATTTTGGACACAGCGCCGGACACGCCGTCGAGGCCTGCAAGCACTTTGAGCTCGGACACGGCAACTGCGTTTCGATCGGCATGGGCATCATCACGCGCGCCGCGGCCCTGCACGGCATTTGCGATGCTGCACTGCCCGATCGTATTGAGGAACTCTGCGCCCGCCATGGCCTCAAGACCCGCTGCGACCTAGATGCCGACGCCGTCTTTGCCGAGGCGCTGCACGACAAAAAACGCTCCGGTGACACCATCGACCTGGTGATTCCGCACGGCATTGGCCGCTGCAGCATCGACCGCATGCCGCTTTCCACCTTCCACGATTTGATTGCCGAGGGCCTCGGCCAGAAGGGAGACGCTTCCGCATGTTAGCCCGCATTACCCCGTCCCCGCTCAAGGGCACCGTTCCCGCCATCGCGTCCAAGTCGATGGCGCATCGCCTGATCATCTGCGCTGCGCTTGCCAACGGCGAGACGCACGTTACCTGCAACACCACCTGCGCCGACATCGAGGCCACGGTGCGTTGCCTCACGGCGCTCGGCGCCCGCATCGAGACCGCCGAGGACGGCTTCCAGGTCCACCCCACTATGAAGAGCGTTGAGTTTGGCCTGCTCAAGGCCCTTGCCGGTGGCACGCTCGACTGCGGCGAGAGCGGCTCCACGCTGCGTTTTATGCTGCCTGTCGCCTGTGCGCTGGGTGCGGAGGCCACCTTTGTGGGCCAAGGTCGCCTAGGCGCCCGCCCGCTCTCCCCGCTCTCGGACGAAATCATCGCCGCCGGCTGCGACCTGCAGGGTCTGGGCGGTTTTCCGCTCAAGACGAGCGGCCGCATGCGCCCGGGCACCTTTGTGCTGCCGGGCAACGTGAGCTCGCAGTACATCTCGGGCCTGCTGCTGGCGGCTCCGCTGCTGGCCCAGCCCTCCTGCGTGCAGGTGACCGGCATCATCGAGAGCCGCCCCTACATCAATCTGACTATCCAGGCCATGAAGGCCTTTGGCGTTGAGGTCAACGTCGAGCGCATTCCCGCCAAGGACGGTCAGCCCGAGGTCACGAACTTCCGCGTGAGCAGTGGCTCGTACCGCACGCCCGGCAGCGTGGCCGTCGAGGGCGACTGGTCCAACGCCGCCTTTTTCCTGTGCATGGGCGCGTTGTCTCC
>CABUMU010000107.1 GCA_902492855.1 uncultured Collinsella sp.
CTTCCCGACGGAATTCATTGGCTCCGGTTCAGGCAGTGCATCGATGCTTGCCGTCGCCCTGGTATACGCCGCGGTCCTTCTTGCGGTCGGTGCCGTCGTGGCACGTTCGCCCAAACAGGCTGGACCCGCTAAAAAGCACCATGGGCTCGAGCTTCTGGACGCGAGCGTGGGATACGGGAGCGCGACGATACTTTCAATCGGATCGCTTTTCCTGAGCCCGGGAACGGCGGCTGGGCTCGTCGCTCCCAACGGCTCGGGGAAAACCACCCTTCTTGAAGCGCTGTCGGGCCAATTTCCCACCCGTATCCGCTCGGGAAGCCTGGCGGCAGACGGAATCTGCCAACGCCGATCAGCCGAATTCGCAGAACTTGTCTATCTGAGCTCTTCGGGCAGCGCGGATCTCTACCCCACGCTATCGGCCCTCGAGCACCTTGCTTTCGTTAGGGAGGCGTGGAAATCGGCCGCCGACATCGACTCGCTCTGCAACTCACTCGGAATCTCCCCATATCTCGACAAGCCGACCCGTAAACTCTCGACAGGAATGAAGCAGCAGGTAAAGCTTGCCATGGCGATAGCGACCGATTGCCCGTACCTCGTCCTCGATGAACCGCTGAACGGCCTCGATCCGGGAAAGCGGAAAACCTCCTGCGACGCGATGCGCAGCGAGGTGGAGCGGGGACGCAGCGTGCTCATTTCAAGCCATCTGCTCGACGACCTGGCAGACCTCACCAACTCGTTCTACTTCATCGAGGCCGGCACGCTCGTGGAAAAGATCGAGTCGTCCTCGCAGACGCTCAAGCAGGAATACCTCGATACATACGAGGGAGGTGAATGACATGAAACTATTTGAACAGCTGAAGTCCAATGCGTCGCGCATGGCTGTCTACGCCATCCTCGTGGCAACGGCTTTATGCGGAATCGCGGCACCCGTCTATGCGCTCAACGGAAAGAAAGGCGATGTCGAGCCTCTGTACATGAGCTCGACGGTTAAGGACCGGTACAAAGCCTTCTCTGGAGACGCGTTTTACGTAGCAGAGTACGACACGACCTACCGTGAGCTTCGCTACAACAAGAGATACGAATATCTAGGCGCAGAGGCAATCAGCTATACATCGGGTTGGTACGGCTCCCACTATGGACACATAACCCAGTTCAAGTGTAACTACCGTGTGTACAACTAAAGCAACCCGGCCGGGACGAGGGGTGACGCAAAAGCGTCGCCCCTCGTTTTTAACCATGTCAACTGAACCTAGTTCAGTTTGGTTGATTTCCGATCTCAGCCGAACACATTGAGCGGAAAGGCCGTTCCCGCAGTCAGTCGAACGTCCCCGGGGCCCTTCTCCGGCCCCGGGGGACGGCATTTTCCCAGTTGAAGGAACGGTGGAGATGTGTTTCGATGGGTCAGATTCGTGTCGTTCCGAAAAGACCGTGAACCTTTTGTGGGACACGCGGCGCCGTGGTACCATAGCCGAGTTTGTTGTCTTGGTCGGAAACCAAGACGCCTTATGCGCTGATCGGTAACCAGCGCCTGACCAATAAGGAGTCCTACCATGAAGCAGGGTATCCATCCCCAGTATGTCGAGTGCACGGTGACGTGCTCCTGCGGCAACACCTTCAAGACGCACGCTACCGTGTCCGAGATGAAGGTCGAGCTTTGCAACGAGTGCCACCCGTTCTACACCGGCCAGCAGAAGTTCGTCGACACCGGTGGACGCGTCCAGCGCTTCGCCGACAAGTTCGGTGGCGCCGCTGCCGCCCAGCTCAAGAAGGCTGAGGAGTCCAAGGCTGCCAAGGCCGCCAAGGCTGCTGAGGCCGAGGCCGCTCGCAAGGCCGCCGCTGAGGCTAAGGCTGCCGAGAAGGCTAAGCGTGCCGCTAAGTTTGCCGAGGAGGCTGCCAAGCAGGCCGCCGAGGCTCCCGCAGAGGCTCCCGTCGAGGAGGCCGCTGCCGAGGCCGAGACCACCGAGGCTGCTGAGTAAATAGCTCGCCGCGGAATCACTCGCATTCATGGCATGAGGGCCGTGCATCCATTTGGGTGCGCGGCCCTTTTCTTTTTAAATTAGTGCGAACTAACCTGTCCCCATGGCACCACATGGCAGAGAGGCGGCGTTTGCCCAGATAGACCTGCCAAAATTAACCTGTCCCATTGTGGCAGGTTGGTCGTAGTTATTACGTGGCGGTCGAGCTCGACCGTATAGGCCGCGCCTTGTTTGGCTAAAGTACAATCATCTGTGTTTAACTCGTCCGCAGCTGCACGGCGTGGGCGATGGCCAAAAAGGAAAACCACATGGGATTCATGTCAAAGCTGCTGTCCTTTGGATCCGATAAGGACCTTAAGCGCTACTACAAGATCGTCGACCAGATCAACGGTCTTGAGCCCCAGTTTGAGAAGATGACCGAGGAGGAACTCCGCGCCCAGACCGATAAGTTCCGCGAGCGTTACGCCAACGGCGAGTCGCTCGACGACATGCTCCCCGAGGCCTTTGCCACCGTGCGTGAGGCTTCCAAGCGCACCATGGGTATGCGCCACTTTGACGTGCAGCTCATTGGCGCCATGGCACTGCACGAGGGCCACATCGCCGAGATGAAGACCGGCGAAGGTAAGACCCTCGTCTCCACGTTGGCCGGCTATCTTAACGCTATTGCCGGCAAGGGCGTGCACGTCGTTACTGTCAATGATTACCTTGCCAAGCGCGACTCCGAGTGGATGGGCCGCATCTACAAGTACCTGGGCATGACCGTCGGTCTGCTCCAGAACAACATGCCGCTCGAGCTCAAGCGCCCGGCCTACCAGGCCGACGTCACGTACGGCACCAACTCCGAGTTCGGTTTCGATTACCTGCGCGATAACATGGTCACCCGCCCCGAGCAGCGTGTGCAGCGCGGCCACAACTACGCCATCGTCGACGAGGTTGACTCCATCCTAATCGACGAGGCGCGTACCCCGCTCATCATCTCGGGCGCCGGCACCAAGTCCGCCAGCACCTACAAGGACTTCGCGCGTGCCGTGCGTGGCCTTGAGCGCGGCGAGGACGTGTCGCACGACATGCTCACCGCCACCGAGGACGTGGAGCCCACGGGCGACTATGTCATGGATGAGGCCAAGCACACCATTGCCGCTACCGAGCGCGGTCTTAAGAAGATCGAGCGCCGCCTGGGCATCGAGGACATCTACGCCGATCTCTCTGGCCAGCTGGTCAACCACCTGCAGCAGGCGCTGAAGGCCCAGTACATGTTCCACCGCGATAAGCAGTACGTGGTCACCAACGGCGAGGTCAAGATCGTCGACGAGTTCACCGGCCGCATTATGGAAGGCCGCCGTTATTCCGAGGGCCTGCACCAGGCCATCGAGGCCAAAGAGGGCGTGCTCGTACGCGAGGAGAACCAGACCCTGGCCACCATCACCCTGCAGAACTACTTCCGTCCGTATGACAAGCTTTCCGGCATGACGGGCACGGCACTTACCGAGGATGCCGAGTTCCGCGAGATCTACAAGCTACCCGTCGAGGTCATCCCCTCCAACAAGCCCGTGCAGCGCGTGGACCACGAGGACCTGGTGTACCGCACCATTCAGGCCAAGTACAACGCCGTCGCCGACGACGTTGAGCGTCGTCACGCCAAGGGCCAACCGGTCCTGGTGGGCACCGTCTCCATCGAGAGCTCCGAGAAGCTGTCTGCCGCCCTTACCAAGCGCGGCATCGCACACGAGGTCCTCAACGCCAAGCACCATGAACGCGAGGCCCATATCGTTGCCCAGGCCGGACGCTACGGCGCCGTGACCATCGCCACCAACATGGCCGGTCGTGGTACCGACATCCTGCTGGGCGGCAACCCCGACGAGCTGGTGCGCGAGCGCCTTGAGTACGAGGGCCTGACCATGGAGGACGTGACGCCCGAGCAGCTCGAGCAGTTTAACGCCGAGGCCAAGGAGACCTGCAAGGCCGAGCGCGAGCGCGTGCTTGCCGCCGGCGGCCTGACCGTTATCGGCACCGAGCGCCACGAGTCCCGTCGTATCGACAACCAGCTGCGCGGCCGCTCCGGCCGTCAGGGCGATCCGGGCGAGACCCAGTTCTACCTGTCGCTCGAGGACGACCTCATGCGCCTGTTCGGCGGCGACAAGATGGACCGCGTCTCCAAGATGATGGTCACGGCCGACATGGGCGACGACATGCCCATCCAGCACAAGATCATCTCCAAGGCCGTCGAGAGCGCCCAGCACAAGGTCGAGAGCATCAACTTCTCCATGCGTAAGAGCGTCCTTGAGTACGACGACGTCATGAACAAGCAGCGTCAGGTCATCTACGCCGAGCGCAATAAGATTTTGGACGGCAAGGACCTGACCGACCACATCACCGAGGTCATGCACGATACCGTCTACCGTTGCGTGCAGGAGTTCTGCACCAAGGACAGTCACGATGGCGAGCGCGACCTGGAGGGCCTGCGCAAGTGGGTTGTGGAGCTCACCGGCCACATCGATACGCCGAAGTTCCCCGACGAGGATTATGAGGCTCTGGCTGCCGATGTCCTGGCTTACGTAGAGAAGTGCTACAACATGAAGGCCGAGCGCTTGGGCGAGGACCTGATGCGCGAGCTCAACACCCAGGTCATGCTGCGCGTCATCGATACCCGCTGGATGAACTACCTGCAGGAGATGGACTACCTCAAGACCGGCATCGGCCTGCGCGGCTTTGGCCAGCGCGACCCGCTGGTTGAGTACAAGACCGAGGCCTACGGCGCGTTCCAGATACTCGTCGATACCATGTATGAGGATTACCTGCGCACGGTTCTGCGCATCGAGATCAAGGCTGCCCCGCGTGCCGTGGAGCACAAGGAGGAGCCCGCGCTCGAGGGTGCGCGCTTCTCCGGTCCTGCCGAGGTCGATGGTGACAACGGCGACTCGGTGCTGCGCAAGCAGGCGCAGGTGCAGGCCCGCACGGCTGTCCAGGGTGGTCCGGCTGCCGTCAACAACGGTGGCAAGGTGACCACCTATCGCAAGTCCGAGAGCGACGATCCGTACGTCAACGTGGGCCGCAACGACCCGTGCCCCTGCGGTAGCGGCAAGAAGTTTAAGTACTGCCACGGCAGGAATCGTTAATGGCTGAGGCTTTAGAGGTAACGCCCGCCGAGCTGGACGCGTTCGCGGACCGGCTCGGTGAGGTCGAGTCGTATCTCCACCTGGACGAGAAGCGTACCCGCGTGTTCGAGCTCGAGGCCAAAAGTGTTGCCCCTGGCTTTTGGGATGACGCCGACGCCGCCCGTGCCACCATGGAGGAGATCGCGCGCACCAAGGAAGATATCGCTGCCGTGGACACCGCGCGCGGCGAGCTTTCCGATGCCCGCGCCGCGCTGGAGCTTGCCGAGGAGATGGGGGATGACCCCGACGCCGCCGCCCTTCGCGAGGAGGCTGCAGCCACGGCTGAGCGCCTGGCCCGTGCCATCGATGAGCTTGAGCTTTCGAGCTGGTTTACCGGTGAGTTCGATCACGGCGATGCCATCGTGACCATCAAGCCCGGACAGGGTGGTCTGGAGGCCCAGGACTGGACCTTCATGCTCTTTAAGATGTACATGAAGTACTGCCAGCGTCGCGGCTGGAAGGTCACCATCAACGACTGTCCCGCGGCCGAGGTCATCGGCATCGACCGCGCGACCTTTACCGTCGAGGGCAAGGACGCATTTGGCATGCTGCGCGCCGAGGCCGGCGTCCACCGCTTGGTTCGCATTAGCCCCACCGACGACAAGAAGCGCCGCCAGACCACGTTTGCCGGCGTCGAGGTCATCCCCGTGCTACCCGATGATATCGACATCGAGATCAGTCCCGACGACATCCGCGTGGACGTGTACCACGCGAGCGGCCCGGGCGGTCAGGGCGTCAACACCACCGACTCCGCCGTGCGCGTGACGCATTTCCCCAGCGGCATTGTGGTTACCTGCCAAAACGAGCGCAGCCAGATCCAGAACAAGGCCGCGTGCATGCAGGTCCTCAAGGCTCGCCTGTACGAGATTGAGCTCGAGAAGCGCGCCGAGGCCCTGGATGAGATTCGCGGACCCAAAACCACGATTGGTTTTGGCAACCAGATCCGCAGCTACGTGCTCTACCCGTACCAGATGGTCAAGGACCTACGCACGGGCGTGGAGACCAGCAATGTCGAGGCCGTTCTTGACGATGGCGACCTGGACCCGTTTGTTATTGGCTACCATCGTTGGGCCACCGGCAACGCCGATGCAGAAGGCTCGGAGGTCTAAAACATCGGGCAGCTTCAAGCCGATGCTAAGCCCAACGGTTGGACGGGTTTGTATCCAGAATAAACCCTGCGCAGGGGTGGTTTTTGTCCGGCGAATCGGTAGAATCGAATACAGCAAGAAGTTCGAAGCGCATCCGTTTGGGTGCGCTTTTTTGAGGGAGGCAGCATGGCATATCGTCTGGACATCAAGCGCATTCTTTCGATGAACTTCTTTCACGACCTACCCCAGATTATGTTGGGGTGCTCTCTGGCCGCTATTG
>CABUMU010000108.1 GCA_902492855.1 uncultured Collinsella sp.
GCTCCAGCACGTCGTGGACAAAGTTGCCCTTTTCCATGTTGCCAAAGCCCGCGTCGATCGACTGGGGCTTCACGCGGTACGAGACGAACCAGCATAGCGGGCAGGTCGAATAGGCCTCGATCTGCGAGGCGGACGTCAGACGCGGCACGAGCGGCGCGTCCTCACCCTCGCCATCGCGACGGCGCAGGACCAAATACGGCACGGCCTCGGCACTCAGATGCTGAGGGGCTTCACAGGTCACGCGCTCGCGCTTGAGGCCTTCACCTGCCGCGGGATCAAAGTCGGCGATGATATCGCCCTCGCCCACGCGCATGGGCTTGGCAGCGCCAGCGGCCTCGGCATGTGCCCACAGCTCGGTCCATACGGCTGCCGGGTAGCACTCGCGTGCCTGGCGATCGTGCGTCACACGGGCGAGCGCGACCGGACCGCTCGCCGCCTGCATCGCACGGCCAAAGCGCACGCGCAGCAGGGCAGCGGGCTCCAAAGACACGCCGTCGCGGCGCAGCTCGGCTGTCAACGTGGCAAGCGGGCCCTCTTCGTGCGAAAGCGGATAGCTGTCCAGGTCGACATCGGCAAACAGCACGGCATCGTAGCTGCCGGGGCGCAGAGCCGCCGCATCGGCAAGCGAAGCAAAACGAACCTGAGCACGCGGCGCGCGGTCAACCTCGTGGGTCTCGTAATCATAGGCGGTGCTACGCTTGTCCACCTTAGTGCGAATGCCATCGAGCACGGGAACGGTCGCGGCCTGCGACACGTCGAGCGCGCGGGCGCCGTTCATAAGGATGTCGATGGCGTGGCGCAGCAGGGCTACCTCCGCCTGGCGACGGGCCTGGCCATCCAAGCTGCCCAGCGAGCGATCGGGCAACGCCTCGGCAACGGCAAGCATGGCCTTGAGCGCCGTCACGGGCTTGTCACGCCACAGAGCCTGGAACACGTCCGAGACCACACACGGTACGTTCTTAAACCAGTTATCGTCGCTCGCTGCCTTGCGCGCGCCCCTCACCTGGCCTTGGACACTCTGCAGCAGGCTCTTAACGCCCGCGGTAGTCTTGCTGCGCGAGAGACGCATATTCTTATCGAAGGTACGGGCATTGACGGCATCAGCGCCCGAAAGCGGACTGTAGATCCAGTCGGTAAGCTCTGGAGCGGGCCACCACTCGGTCTTGGAAGCGGTGCCCTCGTCGGCGGCTTTCATACGCTCGATCAGGTTGGCGAGCGCCGTAAACTGCCTGCCCGCGATGGACTGGGAAAACGCCGTGAACTCAGCCGTCTCGGCCGCAATGTGACGCGCCGCCAGACGAGAGGCGAGTTCGCCGAACAGCTGGGGCGCCCGGGCGGAAACCACGAGCACGCGCGCGGGGTCGGCGGGCGTTGCAGCAGCTTTATCGGCTTTGGACTCCTTGCGCGCTTTCACCAACTTATCGATGGCGTCCGCATAAGCATGAGCACGGGCATGGGGGCCAGCGACCTCAATAAAGGCAGGCTGAGCGGCGGTCTCGCAAGCGACATCAGACGCGCCGGCACCCTCCCCCAGCGGCGCGATCTCAAACAGCACACCGCGGGCATCAAATGCCGCGGCAAGCTCCTCGCGCATCGCCGCCTGCTCGCGGGCAAGCAGCACGACGACCTCTCCCCCATTGTTCGCCACGGCAGACAGCAGCTCGAGCAGACCGTGCGCAAACGACGTGATACCGCGCACGCATACGGCGCGAGTGCACGCCGGCAGGCTATCGGCCAGGGCACCGGCCATAATGTCGGCTGCCTCGCAGGGCTCGACCATATCTCGACGGTCCAAACCGCCCGCGTAGGCACGCAAAAGCTCAAACACACGAGCCTCGGCATCGCTTTTTGGCTCAGGCTGGCAATTGTTGCCACCGCATCGCTCGGCCGTCGTCCCCGCCACACCCGGCAGCACATCGCGGGCCATGCGCGCAAGCATGCGCACCGTGCCCTGGCTGCGCGAAAGCGGCTGCAGGTCGGCATCGTCGAGACGCGTGACCATGTCCGAGAGCAGCATCTGGCGCTGCAGGTTGTCGACAAAACCGCGCCCGTCGCCCAAAAGCTCCCAAATCGAGCGAAGCCACGATGTAGGCGTCTTGTAGTCGATACCCAGCGAAACGCCGGCTTCCGCCGCATCATGACGGCACAGGTCGAGCTCGGCAAACGTAGGTGCCAGCAACACGGCACGCCCGTGACGGGCAATAAGGTCGGCAAGCAACGCCGACTCGGCATCGCTCAAATCCGTGCCGGCATTGGTGGTATAGATTCGAACAGGCATGGTCCTCCGCTCAAACCGTTCGCAATAATCATTGCATCCATCCTACCCGCCCACGCCAACAGATTTGCCCCACGCCAACAGATTTGATCCCTTGGGGACGGAGGAAAACGGATCATCGAGGGGGTCAGTCTAACCCGGTGATCCGTTTTCCTCCGTCACCAAGGGATCAAAAAACCGCCCCCGGAGGAGCGGTTTTGCACAATTCGTTTTTGGCGCGGCCTACTCGCCATCCTCCAGCTTAATGAGGATCTTGCGGTAGCCACCGTACTCGCCGTTGAGCGCCTTGGACACACGGCTCACCGTGGTGGACGAAGCGCCGGTACGCGCCTGAACCTCGACATAGGGCTCGCCCTCGTCCAGGTAACGCGCGACCTGCAAACGCTGCGATAGATCGCAAATCTCGCGCGGCGTGCAGATATCGGTCAAGAACGCTTGGATATCTTTCTCGTCGTCCAAAAGGCTAAATGCGTGGACCAGCTGCTTGACATCAGGCTTGTCAAACATGTTCTCGATATTCATCGATCACCGCCAAACCCGCCAAAAGGCATCGAAGTTGATACTGACATCGGGCATCGTTCGCCCGTAAATATGCAATAAAACTATGCATGGGCCATTTGCCCGTAGCAGTGTAGCACACCACCAAACTAAAGTGACAAGACTCTCTGTCAGCGGCACGTTTTTCAGGACGAACGCCGTTTAGAAACCGAATGCGCACGTAAGCTCCACGAATATTTGAGACAATGGGCGCCCAAACACCGCGGCGCGCCCGCGCAACCATCCAAGTCGCCGCCGCAAGCCGCTTCACGCGACGCCAGCAACCCCGGCGCAAGAAAGGATTCACGCCATGCGCTTTATGCTTAACTGGCTCTTCACCTCGATCGCCATCGCGATCGCCACGTTCCTCGTCCCCGGTATCCAACCCTTCGGCTTTGCCGAGGCCTGGGTCTGCTTTGCCTTTGTGGGACTGTTCCTCAACATCGTCGATTCGTTCGTCAAACCGTTCCTCACGGTCATCTCGCTGCCGCTCACGATCATTACGCTCGGCATTTTCCAGCTCGTGCTCAACAGCTTTATGCTGGAGCTCGCCAGCTACCTGTCGGTCAACCTGTTGGGCGTCGGCATCTCCATCGCCGGCTTTGGCTCGGCCTTTATGGGCAGCATCCTAGTGTCCATCATGCGCAGCATCCTCGATAGTATTGCCGAGGACTAGAACGGCCATTCCGGCCGTGTCTGTCTCAACAGCCCAAAACGAAGGCCGCCCATCGCAAAAATGGGCGGCCTTCTTATTTGTCAAGTCTCAGAGGGCAAGAAAATCTACCATTTCTACCCCGTCCCCAAATGGCAGGTGTGGGCTAGATGACGTAGTCGAAGCCTTCGCTGGGGGCGACGAGCGTATCGAGCGTTACGCCGTCGAGGTAATCGTTGATGAGCTTGTCCAGGTTCTTCCACACGTCGAGCGTGGGGCACTCATCAGATCGCGAGCAACCCTTGCAGTCGCCATCCAGGCAGGCGACCGGCGCTAGGCTACCCTCGGTCAGGCGCAGGATCTCGCCCACCGTGTACTGCTCGGGCGGGCGCGTGAGCACATAGCCGCCGCCCTTGCCACGCATGCCCGAAAGCATGTTGGCGCGCACGAGCGTAGCCAAGATGTTCTCGAGATATTTCTCGGAAATCCCCTGTCGCGCCGCAATCTCTTTGAGCGGGATGCGACCGGCCGCCTGGTGCTCGGCCAGGTCAACCATAACGCGCAGGGCGTACCTGCCCTTAGTAGAAACCAACATATATAGTGCTGCCTTTCGGTCTTTTAGTCCGTAGAAATTCTAGCCGAAAAATTGGTTTTGAAAATACCCGTTCCGGTCAAGATGGTTAATCAGCTCGTAATAATCTTCTATTTCCTATTGCATTACTAGGCTTTAGTGTCTAGTATGCTTCCCAACAGCTAAACGAACAACCTATAAGGTTTATGGGTTTAGCTGCTACACGCACCGTGAAACCACACGGCAACCAGCAACTTGAACACTTTGGAGGTTCACCATGAGCAAGGTTTACACGTCCATCGATCAGCTTATCGGCCACACCCCGCTCCTGGAGCTCACTCACTTTGAGGCCGACGAGGACCTCAAGGCTCGTGTGCTCGTCAAACTCGAATACTTCAACCCCGCCGGGTCAGTTAAAGACCGCGTCGCCAAGAACATGATTGACGAGGCCGAGAAGGCAGGCAAGCTCGTGCGCGGCGGCGACTACACCATCATCGAGCCCACGAGCGGCAACACCGGCGTCGGCATCGCCTCGGTGGCGGCCGCCCGCGGCTACAAGGTGATCATCACCATGCCCGAGACCATGTCCGTCGAGCGCCGCAAGCTGATGCAGGCATACGGTGCGCAGCTCGTGCTCACCGACGGCTCCAAGGGCATGAAGGGCGCTATCGCCAAGGCAGAGGAACTGCAGAAGGAGACTCCCAACAGCATCATCGCCGGCCAGTTTGTGAACCCCGCCAACCCCGCCATCCACAAGGCCACGACCGGCCCCGAGATCTGGGACGACACCGACGGCAAGGTCGACATCTTCGTGGCCGGTCGGCACCGGTGGTACCGTGACCGGCGTGGGCGAGTTCCTCAAGGAGCAGAACCCCGAGATTAAGGTCGTCGCCGTCGAGCCCGCCACCTCCCCGGTGCTCTCCAAGGGCCAGGCCGGCCCGCACAAGATCCAGGGCATCGGCGCCGGCTTTGTGCCCGACGTCCTCGACACCCGGGTCTACGACGAGATCATCCCCGTCGAGAACGACGACGCCTTTGCCACCGGCCGCGCCGTGGGCCACAAGGAGGGTGTGCTCGTGGGCATTTCGTCCGGTGCCGCCGTGTGGGCCGCGCTGCAGCTGGCCAAGCGCCCCGAAAACGAGGGCAAGACCATCGTGGCCCTGCTTGCCGACACCGGCGAGCGCTACCTGTCCACGGCACTGTTCCAGGACTAAGGGCCCGTCACTTGTCGATAGGCCCATGGCATGCCGGCCTATCCTCTCTTCTGGCTGCCTGAGCCCATCTCGTTAGGGTGTCCCACGAGACGTCCGAACTTGCTACAATGTCTGCGGCGCGGAACCAGCCTCCCGCGCCGCTTTTCTTTTTTGGCCACATGCCACCAAGGAGAACCTCCCCATGCAAAACAAGCGCGTGCTCGTCGCCATGAGCGGCGGCGTCGATTCTAGCGTGACCGCGTACCTGCTCAAAAGCCAGGGCTACGAATGCGTCGGCGCCACCATGCGCCTCACCTGCCCCGCGCCCGACCCCGCCACGGGCACGAGTAAGGTCGACCGCGACATCGCCGATGCAAAGGCCGTCGCCGAGCGCCTGGGGATACCCCACCATGTGCTCGACCTGCAGCAGACCTTCGACCACAGTGTTATCGAGCGTTTTGTGAACGCCTACCAGGAGGGGCTGACGCCCAACCCGTGCATCATCTGCAACCGCCACATTAAGTTTGGCGCGTTGCTCGATGCGGCGCTGGACATGGGCTGCGACTACATCGCAACGGGACATTACGCCAAAACGAGCCAGGCGCCCGACGGCACCTGGCAGCTGCATCGCGGCGAGGACCCCAAAAAGGACCAGAGTTACTTTTTGTATTCGCTCACGCAAGAGCGCCTGGCACGCACAATCTTTCCGCTGGCAGGCCTGGACAAGGAGCGCGACGTGCGCCGCATTGCCGCCGAGCAGGACTTCATCAACGCCAAGAAGGCCGAAAGCGAGGATATTTGCTTTATTCCAGACGGTGACTACGCGGGCTATATCGAGCGCCGCTGCGGACATGCCGCTGCACCGGGCGACATCGTATGGCGCGACGGCAGCGTGGTCGGGCGCCACAACGGCGCACTGCGCTATACCATCGGCCAGCGCAAGGGTTTGGGCGTCGCGATGGCGCATCCCGTGTATGTGACGGGCGTCGACACCGCCAACAACACCGTGCATCTGGGCGAGGCCGAGGACCTGACCGCCGCGGCGCTCACGGCCGATGAGTGGATCTGGAGCGCGCCGGACGCGCGCATGGAGGCCGAGCTGGATGCCGGCGGCATTCGCGTAGACGCCAAGTACCGCTACCGTCAGAAAGACCAGGCAGCGACCCTTACGCGCGGCGCAGACAGGCAAATGCTGCTAACTTTTAACGAGCCCCAGCGAGCCATCGCCCCCGGCCAAGCCGTTGTAGT
>CABUMU010000109.1 GCA_902492855.1 uncultured Collinsella sp.
CGGCATGGCGCCAAACACGTTGTTCCAGTACGTGGAAGCAACCACGGGCATCTGGTTGATGGTGAAGTACTTATTGAGCACGTCGAAGGTGGTCGACGTGCCGCCGCGACGGGCAACGGCGACGGCAGCGCCCGGCTTGTGTGCAAAGGCTTTGCTGCCGGCATAGAAGGCGCGATCGAGGGCCGAAAGGATGCGTCCGCTGGGGTGCGCATAGTAGACGGGCGAGCCAAAGACAAAACCATCTGCCTGCTCGGCGGCAGCGATCAGCTCGTTCACCACGTCATCGTCAAAGGTGCAGCGGCAATCGAGCTTGCCGCACTGACCACAGCCAATGCAGTCGCGAATGGGCTTGGTGCCCAGCTGAAACACCTCGGTATCAATGCCTTCGGCATTGAGTTGCTCGGCGACCTCGGCGAGTGCGCGGGCGGTGTTGCCGTTTGCCTTGGGGCTGCCATTGACCAAAAGAACCTTCATCACAAACTCCCTCTGCTGTCGGTGACTTCTGCAGAGGATTATCGCACGATGGGGGAGGCGGTGTGGGCGCGGTGCTAATCCAGTTTGGTGCCTGGCACCTGCACGGCTTTCCCGAGCAACGCTTTGAGCTCGTTCAAAATGGAAACGGGCTGACGGTCGACGCCGTCCAGATGGAGCGTGGCCACGCGAATGGGTGGCTGATATTCAAATGGGCCAAAGAGCACGGGCGAACCCAGGAACCGCTCGATTTCCTCTGCAATCGCATCGGTTTCTTCGGGATCAAAGTCGTCGAAAAGGGCCACGAACATCGGCCCCGTCGAGCGGAACATACGACCCTTACCGCGCGAGCATTCCACCAGACAGGCGGCACATTCTGCCAAAACGCGGTCGCCCGCATCAAAGCCAAAGCGGGCATTGACCTGAGCGATATCGTCGATTTTGATGGCGATCAAACCAGCCTTGCGCGCCACGCGACGCATTTCGCCAATGGCGTTGACCAGGGCGTGAATATCGCCCAAGCCGGTCACGGAATCGGTCGTATCTGCCAAGCTTCGGTTGATGATAATGCCCACATACATGCCGGGCTCGGTATCGGTGCCGTCCAAGCGGTAGCCCGTGCAGTCGCAAAGCACGTATTTTCCGGTGGCATCCATTACGCGATACTGCATGTAGTGGAAGTGCCACGTGCCGTTTATCACCATGTCGAGCTCGGCACGTACGTTGTCGCGGTCCTCGGGATGAACGCGGGCGAGCCACATGTCGAGTGAGTTAAAAGGGTGCTGGGAGGGCAGGTCAAAATCGCGCACGGCGTTAACCGACCATTGCGATTCTCCCGTATCGAGATTGAGGATAAACGGATAGCGCGTCTCGGAGCTCATGGAGATCGCTTGGAACACCCGGTCGTTGCAGGGAAGCTGATCGACGATTGGGCGTTGCGGCGCGTCATCGTCTTTCGGTTGCTGCACACGATGCATAAGCTTATAGCGATACATTTTGCGATCGGCATCCATCGTCATCTGGCGACGCGTGTCGCCAGCAAGTGGATCGACGCGCGAGCAGCCAAAGCTAAAGCTGCCGATCATGGGCGCCTTGCCACCTGAGCTCGCCTCGATCAGCCCGGCACGTACCTGCTCCAAGCGCTGCTCGAGTTCGGTCTCGTTTGCGGAGAGCGAGATAAGCACAAACTCGTCTCCACCGATACGGAACAGCATCTCATCGTGCTCCATGGTTTCGGAGAGCGTGCGGCAGATGCTCAGAATATAGCGATTGCCTTCGGCGTGGCCAAACCTATCATTGCAATGCTTGAGATGGTCGATGTCAATATAGGCGCAGGTGAAGGGGTCGCCTTTGCGCCAGAGTTGCTCGACGTGACGGTCAAATCCGTTGCGGTTGCCCAAGTTGGTGAGCGGATCGATATAGGCGTTGCGCTCAAGCAGCTGGCGCTCTTGTTGCAGGATGGCATGCGTCTTTTGCAGTTGCTCACCAACGGCGCGTAGCTCAGCAGGCAGCGCGGCAACATCGAGTTCGGCGGTCGAGACGCCGTTCGCAAGTCGCTGAAGATAGGCAATAATCGATTGCTCGCCCAGGCGATACGACTCGTTCATGATGGATAACCTCCTTGGGCGGAACAACGGTTTGTATCATATCCCCAATTCGGTTTGAATTGGGGATATAAGTTAGCTAATGGAGACAAATATCCCCTTCGACGGTGGCGTTTTGCGCGCGAGCGTATCAGTTGTTATTGCCGCCATCGAGCAATGCCTCAAAATCCTTCGCCTGCATGGGGCGGTAGTAGAGGAAGCCCTGGGCGTAGCGGGCGCCCATTTGTCGTAGCATGTTCGCCTGCTCATTTGTCTCGACGCCTTCGACCACGACGGGCAGATGGAGCGACTGCGCCATTTCGAGCATCGATGAAATGATTTGCGTGCTGCGGCCTTGATCGCGGTCGGTGGGCACAAAGGTGCGGTCGAGCTTGATGACGTCGACGTTGACGTTCTTGAGCATCGCGAGCGTGGACTGGCCGGTGCCAAAATCGTCCATGTAGGTCGAGAAGCCACGGGTGTGCAGATCCGCGGTCAGCTTATCCACGGCCTCGGACTCTCCGGTATAGGCGGTCTCGGTGATCTCGATGTGCATGAGTTCGGGCGGCAGGTTGTACTGGGCGGCGAGCGACCCCATATGCTCGGCGACATCGCAGGCAAGAATGTCTACGCGCGACACATTGAGGGAAATCGGAACCACGCGAAGTCCTCGATTGAGGCGCTCGCGGAGCCACATGGCGACGCCCTGCCAAACATATTTGTCGAGCGTCACTACAAAGCCGCTTTCCTCGAGTGCGGGGATAAACGTTGCGGGCGAAATGAGAGAGCCGTCCTTGTTAATCCAGCGGGTGAGTGCTTCGGCGCCAATAATCTCGCCGGTTTCCATATCGACCTGGGGCTGAAGATGGTACGTGATGCGACCATTTGACAGCGCGTACTGGAATTCGGTCAGCGTGCGGTTGAACACGATTTCGCGCTTGTACTCCTCGGGGCAAAAAATGGCAATGCGCTCCTTAAAGTCGTTTTTTGCGCGCCGATTGGTAAACATGGCCTTTGCCTGCGCATCGATGGTGATCTCCTCATTGGAATCGATGGGGTAAACGCCCATGGACGGCCAAAAACCTACGCCGCCATCATACCTGGCTACTGCCTCGCGAACGCGGTTGTAGATTTGATGGACGGTGATGTGCTTAAAGGGGATGAGTACGCAAAAGTCATCTTGGCCCCAGTACCCTGCGACGCCCATGTCGGCATTCTCGATGTCCTTGAGGACCGTGCCCACATCGGCAAGCAGGCGGTCGCCTTCGGCCTGTCCATACCATTCGTTAAACAGGCGCATGTGGCCCATGTCGACCGTGGCGATGCACCAGGCGCCGTCGCGTCTTGCCTCGAGAAAAGCGTTGGCGCGCCGCATAAACTCGCTGGGTCGATAGAGACCCGTGAGCGAGTCGATACGTTCGGCGATGGCGCTTTTGCGCTCAGCCTCGGGTATGGGGAGGCTGTCGTTGGGAACAAGCCCGCCGGCCGTGCGAAGGCGACGGTTGAGTTCGCCTAAAACGGCGGTCGCTTGATGGGTTAAGTGCTCGTAAAAGGCCGGGACGACAAGGCAGACGGGAGTAATGGTGTCGCCTGCGATTCGAACAGGAGCGAAAACGGCCTCTTTAAGGTGGCGGGTCAGTTGCTCGAATGCCTCGTGGTCTAGGTCGTTGCTGAGCACGACGAACTGAACGCTTCGTGAACGGTAGACCCGGCTCCTGCCGCGAGTGATCGACAGCATACGGCCTGCGTATTCGGCAAGCATGTTGTCGACGGCCTCGGCCCCGTAGAGCTCGTTGAGCTTTGTCGTGCCACGAACGCGCACCGCTATAAGCCCTGTCTCGCAACGATCGCGGCGGCAGGCGTCGATGGCGTTGGCCAGCATCCGCTGCGTTCCGAGGCCTGTGGCGGCGTCGACGGTTTCGGCAAGTGAGTGGTTGACGAGCTCGCCGACATAGAGCGAGGGGACATTTCCGTCGCCGTCGATACGAAACCCGCGAGCACGGCAAAGGACGTAGTCGCCGACGGCGTTGCGCACACGATACTGCATGACGCGACGGTGCTTGGTGCCGTTGTAGACTTGGTCGATGTCGTTGATGCAGGCCTCAAGGTCGTCGGGATGGACGCGCGTTTTCCAGTAATCGCGACAGTTGTCTATGTGCTCCGAGGGAAGGCCAAGATCGCGCAAGGCACCTTGTGACCAAAGGGTGCGATGTTTGTCCAAGTTCTCGATAAAGAAATATCGGCCCTCATTGAGCATCGAAAAGGCGTCAAAAATTCGATCGCTTATTTCGAAGTCGTCGGCGTGAACTTGCGTGATATTGCGTCGATCGAGGTGCATGGCATGACGTAGCTTGTAGTCGTACATGCGATGGTCGGCATCGAGTGTCATACGGTTGGTGGCTTCGCCCAGGGCGGGGTCGGCATGCGACACTCCATAGCTAAACGAGTGGGGCATCTCGGAATCGTTGTTTTTGAGCAGGATTGTTCGGCAGTGTTCCAGACGTTCGGCGAGGTCGTCCTCGGTTGCAATCGTAGACAGGATGGCAAACTCGTCGCCGCCTATGCGAAACGCCGCCTCGTCCACTTTCATATACAGCTTGAGATAGAGGCTTACCTGCAAGATATAGCGGTTGCCCTCGTCATGCCCAAAGACGTCGTTGCAGTGCTTGAGATTGTCGATATCGATGAACGCCATGGTAACGGGGGTGTCCTGCTCCCAGAGCTCCTCGAGGGAACGGGCAAAGCCGCCACGGTTGCCAAGCCCGGTAAGCTGGTCGGTAAAGGCAGTCCTAATCAGATCATCCTGGCGCTCGAGAAGGTCGCGAACGGTCTTTTCGAGCGTTTCGGTGTAATTGCTGACAGTATCCATGTCGTAAGCGGCTTTCTGAGGCCGGGCGAATTGCGTCGGGCGAGCTCGTTGTGCACACGCGTTGTTGTTCGGCGCTTTGCGTGTATCCAGGCCCCGCCTCGCTGCGTTGTTGGGTTAATTTACCGGCTAATGTTCGCTGTTGATTACTGCTGAGTAGTATAAACAACAGTGCAGAATTATATATGGGTGCACATGCTGTGGGCGGCTATTATTCGACAAACGGTAGCGCGACGATGCGATGTCCGATAAAAATGCGACTGGGGTGGTATATGTTGACGGGTATACTTGTTCCGGTTTTAAACGCAGGAACGGAGATGGTCGCATGGCACAGCCGGATACGACGCGCACGGTGGGGCTCGCGCTCGAGGGAGGCGGCTACCGCGGTATGTATACGGCGGGCGTGCTCGACGTTTGGATGGAGCACGGTTTGACCTGCGACCATATGGTGGGTGTCTCGGCGGGGGCGGCGTTTGGCTACAACTTTAAATCGCGGCAGATCGGACGTGCCATTCGCTACAACAAGGCCTATTGTGCCGACAAGCGCTATGCGGGTGTAGCAAGCTGGCTGCGGACCGGCGACATGTTCAATGCCGATTTTGCCTATCACGAGGTGCCTATCGAGCGCGATCCCATTGACTTGGAGGCGTATCGCGCCTGTCCCATGCGGTTTACGTGCGTGTGTACTGATATCGAGACGGGCAAGGCCGTCTACCACGACCTGCCCTATGGCGACGAGAGGGATATCGAGTGGATCCGGGCATCGTCGGCGATTCCTGTGGCGACGCGTCCCGTTGCTATTGACGGGCATAAGTATCTGGATGGTGGCGTGGCCGATTCCATTCCCAGCGCTTGGTTGTTTTCACAGGGGTATGACCGCAATATCGTGGTACTCACGCAGCCGGCGGGCTTTGTGAAGCAGCCCAACAGCGTGATGCCCATGCTGCGTCGCGTGTTCCGTCACTACCCGGAGTTTGTCGCAGTGCTTGAGCACCGGCATGAGGTTTACAATACCACGCTCGATGACCTGGCACGTCGTGAGGCCGCCGGCGATATCTTTGTGGTGCGTCCGAGCGAATCGGTGAAGGTGCCGTCGCTATGCCGCGAACCGGATGAGCTCGAGCGCATCTACCAGGTCGGTCGCCGCGATGCGGAGGCGACTTTGCCGGCGTTGGAAGCATATCTGGCGGGGTAAGGGTCGCATGCGGAAAGTGCATCCCGGAATGGAGGTCCAAACTGGGATGCGCTTTCCGCTATTGAAGATATGAGGCTGCGGAGCAGCTGCTCGGCCTAGGCTTATGCCTGCTGCCAGGTGTCGACAAGCTCCTTGGCGGCAGCGTGGGGGTCGTCGGCACTGCAGACGGCGCTTA
>CABUMU010000110.1 GCA_902492855.1 uncultured Collinsella sp.
CGTGCGAGCGGGTGGCGCTCGCTAACGAAGACGTGGACCGTCGCGTCGAAGAGGGGATGGAAGCTTGCGCGGGCATCGGCGAAGGCCTTCTGCAGAACGCGGGCGTTAAAGTCATCCAGATACAGAATGCCGATATCGCTGCGAAATGCGCGGACGTCATCGATGATCTGCGATGTGGTGGTCTCGCGCATGATGAACTCGAACTTGCTGTCGCGGCAGCGCTCGACCACGTTGACAAAGGCCTCGACCGAAAAGGCGTAGTGCTGGGCGGAAATGGCGAGGCGGGCTTGCGGGGTGCCGCCGTCCTCGTAGCGCGCCTCGAGCATGTCGGCCTGCTCTACGACCTGGCGCGCATAGCCCAAAAGCTCGGTGCCGTCGTTGGTGAGCGTGACGCCGCGGCTGGAGCGCGTAAAGATCTCCAGGTGGAGTTCCTGTTCCAGGCTTTTGACGGCGTTTGAGATGTTGGACTGAGCGGTATAGAGGCGCTGGGCTGCGGCATTGATTGAGCCGGACTCTGCTACGGCGATCAGGAAACGAAGCTGCTGGAGGGTCATCGGCGCCATCCTTTCGAGTGTTATCTATAAAACCGATAACAGGTTAGCGCTTTTAAGTGATTGACCGAGGGAAACAATGCTCGTACTATTCAAAACACACAAAGGCGGTAGGTAATTAAACCGACCACGGAACCGGGATGCGAAAGGAGGCCCGCATATGAATTGCTTACCAAGACGAATACCGGGCTCCTGTTTGCGCCCGTCGGCGTGATCAGGAGACAGCGACTTACTTCTCTCTAATTTATTTACTTTTGTTCGATCAAGGAGATCATCATGAGCCAGTTCATCAACAACCCCGAGCACACCTTTGGTTTCGATACCCTGCAGCTTCACGTTGGCCAGGAGAGCGCCGATCCCGCATCCGACTCCCGTGCCGTGCCTATCTACCAGACCACGAGCTATGTGTTCCGCAACTCCCAGCACGCCGCCGACCGCTTTGGTCTTGCCGACACCGGAAACATCTACGGCCGTCTGACCAACTCCACCCAGGGCGTCTTCGAGGATCGTATCGCCGCGCTCGAGGGTGGCGTGGCAGGTCTTGCCGTCGCCTCCGGTGCTGCTGCCATCACCTATACCCTGCAGGCCCTTGCCCAGGCCGGTGACCATGTGGTTGCCCAGAAGACTATCTACGGTGGCTCCTACAACTTGCTGGAGCATACGCTCTCCCAGTTTGGCGTCGAGACCACCTTCGTCGATGCCCATAACCTGGAAGAGGTCGAGGGGGCCATCAAGGACAACACCACGGTCATCTATCTCGAGACGCTCGGCAACCCCAACTCCGACATCCCCAATATCGACGCCATCTCCGAGATCGCCAAGAAGCACGGTCTGCCGGTTGTCGTCGACAACACCTTCGGCACCCCGTATCTGTTCCGTCCGCTGGAGCATGGTGCCAACATCGTCGTCCACTCCGCAACCAAGTTCATCGGCGGCCACGGCACCTCGCTGGGCGGTGTGATCGTCGACGGCGGTAACTTCGATTGGAAGGCGAGCGGCAAGTATGCGCAGATCGCCGAGCCCAACCCCTCCTACCATGGCGTCTCGTTTGCCGAGGCTGCCGGTCCCGCCGCCTTCGCAACCTATGTCCGCGCCATCCTGCTGCGTGACGAGGGCGCCTGCATCAGCCCGTTCAACGCCTGGGTTCTGCTCCAGGGCACCGAGACTCTGTCGCTGCGCGTTGACCGTCATGTCGAGAACACCAAGAAGGTCGTTGAGTTCCTGGCTGGTGACAGCCATGTTGCCAAGGTGAATCACCCGAGCCTGCCTGAGCACCCCGATCACGAGCTCTACAAGCAATATTTCCCCAACGGCGGTGCCTCGATCTTTACCTTTGAGATTAAGGGTGGCCAGGAGGCCGCCTGGAAGTTCATTGATCATCTACAGGTGTTCTCGCTGCTCGCCAACGTGGCCGACGTCAAGTCGCTCGTCGTGCACCCGGCTACCACCACGCACTCCCAGCTCTCTGCCGAGGAGCTCGCCGAGCAGAACATCACGTCCTCCACGATCCGTCTTTCCATCGGTACCGAGAACGCCGAGGATATCATTTGGGATCTGAAGCAGGCTTTCGCCGCGCTGGACGAGTAAGGCGACTTGTGCAAGGACCCCTTGCGACTCGATAGGTATAACTGCATAAAATGCCTGCTCAAGGCGCCTGTGCGAACAATGGTTGCACAGGCGTCTTTTTTGCATAGAGAGGGCGCAAAAACAGGGTTTTTGACATGCTTTATGCATTCGAGTTGTGGAAAACTCCTGTTGAGAGGATGTGAGTTTTACGCAATTGACGTGCGCCTTTTGAGTAAAACCGCAGGTCGCGATTTGCTCGGGGTACTATGCAGCGCGATCGAATCACACGCAGCTCAAACGCAGCAAAAACGCACTACGGAGGTTTCCAGCTACATGAGGATCGATTCACGAAAACCGAAAGCCGCCGCCCTTTCCGCCGCTCTGACCGTGGCACTTTTGGCGGGCGCCGGTGCAACTGACGCCCACGCCGCAACACTGTCCGATACGGTTGGATCTACGCCGTCCGAGACGACGCTGGTGCAGCCCGTTGACTATCGCGGCGATGGTTATGGTTCCATGCAGGAGTGGAACGCCTCGATGGAGGCCAAGCGCGATTCCCTGGAGATGCGCGCTCAGATCATTATGAATATGTATGGCGACTATGCCACCGATGACGAGCGCGCTGTGCTGCAGGGTTGCATCGACGGTGCGGGTAACCTGTTGACGATGGGGGAGGTCGACGCCAAGTCGACCGAGCTCGATGAGCTGCGCACTGCGCTTGAGGATGCCAAGTGCGAAGCGCTCGAGGCTGCCGCCGAGGCGGAGGCTGCCGAGGTCGCCCAGGCTTCGTACTACAACGCCGGTTACACTCCGTCCTACGCGTCTGCCGCGTCCTACGCGAACGGATCGGGCCTGACGCGCTCTGCGGGTGTCAATAACTACAACGGGCGCCGCGAGACCTATTACAGCAGCAATGTGCTTTATCACTATCGCACGGGCGAATGGACTCAGGATTCTGAGGGCTTCTGGCGCGATTCCGACGGCTATTACGTTGTTGCCGCGGGCGATATGGCCCAGGGCTCGACCTTTACGGGCTCCAAGGGTGATTGCAAGGTCTATGACTCCGGCTGCGCTGCCGGAACCACCGATTACTACACCGGTTGGTAATTTTTCTGCATCACGGATATTTGGCGGACGGGCGTCTTTACCGAGCTTTAGGGCAACGTAAGGACGTCCGTTCTATGTATGCGTTTGAGTTAACAGAGCCCTTACCGTGGCGGTACGCTGGGCGTATGGATGCGGGGCACACTGGTTCTTGAGAAATAAGGTCTTTCTCTTGGAGGAAGTGGTCTTGTGAATGCTCGAGATATTGCCGTTGCCGCCGTCGCGTTGATGCTTGGCTGCCTTGGTCCCACGGCCGCGCTCGTCGCGGGCATGCAGGGGACATGCGGGGCTGCTCCTATCGTGGTCGGCGCGCTGATCGCGGCCACGCTGCTGGGAAGCGCAGGCGTGGTTCTTTGCCGCGACGATGAGGACCAGGCGTCGGAGTCGCAGCTCTAACCGTTCTGAAGCTGATTTTTGGCCAAAGATGAAAAAGGAAGCCGCCGCGAGGGGAGTGCTCCTTGCGGCGGCTTTGCCATTGGATCTGTTGGCTGCAGTATGCCGAGCACTACCAGCTGCTTTCTATTTCGCGAATCCTCTGGTAGAGCCAATCGTTTTGCGGCACTTGGATATCGTGTTTGGCGGCCAGGCGGCAAATGGTGCCCGCGAACTCCTCGACTTCGGTTTTTCGTTGTGCGATGCGGTCTTGAGCCATCGAGGGCATACCGGCGGGGTCGATTCCCTCGATGAGGTGCACCATTTGCGTCAGGTCTGCCTCGGTCAGCTCAACGCCCTCGGCGTTGGCGACCGCAAGCGTTTCGCGCATGGCGGAAACAAAGCAGCGACGCTGCTCGGAGCCCGGCTCCGTGGCGCTTCCGTAGGTCCCGCCGTAGGCCATGCAGGTCTGGTTGATGCCGTCGTTGAGCATGAGTTTGGCCCACATGCGGTGGGCGATGTCGTCCTCGACGGTATGGGCGATGCCGCAGCGCGTGTAGAGCCCGTCGATAGCGGTGACGGTCGCGGGGTCCGTGCCGGCCGCCGCGCCAAAGCGAATCTCGCCCGCATTGGTAAAGGTGAGCGCGCCGTTGAGGAACACGGCGTCCATGCCCTGGCAGATACCAAGAACGGTATGCTCCCAGCCAAAGCGTTCGGTAATCTTTTGCTCGCTCGTAATGCCGTTGCACAGCGAGGCGATGAGCGTGTTGGGTCCCACGACACGCTCCATAGTCTTGAGTGCTTGGTCAAGACCGGTGGTCTTGACCGTCAGGATGACCAGATCGGCGGGCGCTGCCTCGCTGGCGCGGACGGACGTGAGATCGCAAGGCTTTCCGTTGACGGTGAGCGCATCGCCCGCGTGACGCTCAAAACGGGCGTCATCCATAACGTATTCGACGGCGTCATTGCCGAGGGCCTTGGCAATCATGCTGCCGTAGAGCAGGCCGACGCCGCCCTTGCCGATAAAGGCGACCTTGTTGATCTGCATGTGAATCATCTCCCCATGTAAAAGGCGCCCGCGTAAGGGGCGCCTGATGGATTGTATGCTGCCAGGGTGATTGGTGGGTGCGCGGGGCGGCTGTTATAAAAAAGAAACGTTTGCCTGGACGCTACGCTGCAGGGCAGACCGCAAAGACATGCGCGTGGTCATGCCCGGCTCCTTTCATCGGGCTTTTTGCTGATGTTAAAGCGGTGCCGTGACGGCTCGATTTCTGCTGCGTTACGATACGTTCTCGATTGCGATTCCACGATGTTTCGGCTGCGTGACCATTGTGTTTCGCCTTGCCGGGGCGCTGATGGCGAAGGGAGGGGCCGTGCAATACCGTGTTGACCCCAAAAGTGGTAACCGAATATCCGCTCTGGGTCTGGGCTGCATGAGGTTTCCCGGTGCGCCGGGACACCCCGATGCGAAGACCGCCGACGCTATCATCTCCCGTGCGGTGGAGCAGGGGATTAACTACCTGGACACGGCCTATCTCTATCCCGGCAACGAGGCGTGCGTGGGTGCGTCGCTTGAGCGCCTGGGCTTGCGCGACCAGGTTTTGCTCGCAACCAAGCTGCCGCATGCTTCGTGCAAATGCGCGGAGGATTTCGACCGGTTCTTCGACGAGCAACTGCGCCGCCTACGGACCGACCATATCGACTATTACCTCATGCACAACATTACCTCGCCCGCCCAGTGGGAACGTGTGGTGGCGTTGGGCATCGAGGACTGGATCGCGCGTCAAAAGGCGGCGGGGCGCATTCGCCAGATTGGTTTTTCGTACCACGGCAGCGCAGCGGACTTTCTGACAATGCTCGATGCATATGAGTGGGACTTTTGCCAGATCCAGTACAATTACGCTGGAGAGCGCTATCAGGCGGGAACGGCGGGGCTCATGGCCGCCGCCGAGCGAGGCCTCGCGGTGTTTGTGATGGAGCCGCTGCTGGGCGGGCGTTTAGCGGGCAAGCTGCCGCCACGGGCCCGCGCTGTGCTCGATAGTGCCCGTGACCCGCATTTGCGCACTCCTGCCGCCTGGGGTCTTTCGTGGGTGTGGAATCATCCTCAGGTGACGATGCTGCTTTCGGGTATGACCGATACCGCGCAGGTGGATGAGAATGCAGCGCTGGCCAATCGTGCGCTGCCGGACTCGATGACGACAGGTCAGCTTGATACCATCGCGCGCGTGCTGGAAGAGTTTGAGAAATCGAACCGTGTGCCCTGCACGGGATGCGGCTACTGCATGCCATGCCCCAAGGGTATTAACATTCCCGGCTGCTTTGCCGCCTACAACGCGAGCTATGCGCACAGCTGGTTTACGGGGCTGTCGCAATACTTTACGGCGAGTGCGGTGCGCACAAGCGAGGCCAAGCTGGTAAGCAATTGCGTCAAGTGCGGCAAATGCGCGCGCCACTGCCCGCAGCACATCGATATCCCCGGGCGTTTGGACGACGTCCGCCGCCGTTTTCAGCCTGGACCCGTGACGGCAGTGCTTAAGGCCTTCGGCAAA
>CABUMU010000111.1 GCA_902492855.1 uncultured Collinsella sp.
CCGCAAAAAACCGTGCTAAAAACTAGCAGACGGCGTAGTCCTGGGGCTCGCGGCCGTAGTAGGCGTCCAGGTAGAGCTCCTTGATCTCGCTCATGAGCGGGTAGCGCGGGTTAGCGCCGGTGCACTGGTCGTTGAATGCCTGCTCGGTCATCTCGTCGAGGGTGTCGAGGAAGTACTGCTCGTCAACACCGTAGTCGGCGATGGTCTTCTTGACACCGATGAAGTCCTTGAGCTCCTCGAGCTTCGTGATGAAGTTCTCGAAGACCTCCTTGTCGTCCTTGCCCTCGATGCCGCAGTACTTGGCCATCTCGGCGTAGTTGTGCAGCGCGTTGGGGTAAGGATACTGGGAGAAGGTACCCATCTTGACGGGAGCCTCGGCGGCGTTGTAGCGCATGACGCGGGTCAGGATGACGGCGTTGGCGATGCCGTGGGGCAGGTGATGGAAAGCGCCGAGCTTGTGAGCCATGGAGTGGTTGAGGCCCAGGAAGGCGTTGGCGAAGGCCATACCGGCCATGCAGGAGGCGTTGTGCATCTCCTCGCGGGCGTGCGGGTCCTTGGCGCCGTTCGTGAAGCTGGAGGGCAGGTTCTCAAAGACGAGCTTGGCAGCGCGCTCGGAGAGGCCCTTGGTGTAGTCGGAAGCCATGATGGAGACGTAGGACTCGATGGCGTGGGTCATGACGTCGATGCCGGAGGCAGCGGTCAGGCCGCGCGGGGCGGTCATGCAGTTGTCGGCGTCGACGATAGCCATGTTGGGGAGCAGCGCGTAGTCGGCGAGCGGCCACTTGATGCCGGTCTCCTTGTCGGTGATGATGGCGAACGGCGTGCACTCGGAGCCGGTACCCGAGGAGGTCGGGACGGCGACGAAGTAGGCCTTCTTGCCCATCTCGGGGAAGGTGAAGATACGCTTGCGGATGTCCATGAAGTCCATGGCCATGTCCTCAAACTTGCACTCGGGGTGCTCATACATCATCCACATGATCTTGCCGGCGTCCATAGCGGAGCCACCGCCGACGGCGATGATGACGTCCGGCTCAAAGAGAGCCATCTGCTTGGCGCCGCGACGTGCGCACTGCAGCGACGGATCGGGCTCGACGTCGTAGAAGCAGTCGTGGGCGATGCCCATCTCGTCGAGCTTGGCCTCGATGGCGCGGGTGTTGCCATTCTTGAAGAGGAACTGGTCGGTAACGATGAAGGCGCGCTTCTTGCCCATGACGTTGCCCAGCTCGTCGAGGGCGACGGGCGTGGAACCCTTCTTGAAGTAGACCTTCTCGGGAGCGCGGAACCACAGCATGTTCTCACGGCGCTCGGCCACAGTCTTAACGTTGATCAAGTGCTTCACCCCAACGTTCTCGGAGACGGAGTTGCCGCCCCAGGAGCCGCAGCCCAGGGTCAGAGACGGCTTCATGCCAAAGTTGTACAGGTCACCGATGCCACCGTGCGAGGACGGGGTGTTGATGACGATGCGGCAGGCCTTCATGACGTGCTCGAACAGGCTGATCTTCTCGGCCTGGGCGGGGTGCACGTACAGAGAGGCGGTGTGGCCCGGGCCACCGGCGAGCACCAGGTGCTCGGCCTTGTCGACGGCCTCCTGGAAGTCCTTGGCGTGGTACATGGCCAGGACCGGGGAGAGCTTCTCGTGGGAGAACTCCTCCTTGGCGGGGTCGGTGGAGGTGACCTCGGCGATCAGGATCTTAGTCTTGGCGGGAATCTCGATGCCGGCGAGCTCGGCGATCTTGGCGGCAGCCATGCCGGGGATGCGGTGATCGAGGGCGCCGTTCTTGAACATGGCGGCACGCAGGGCCTCCATCTCGGCACCCTGCTTGACGAAGTAGCAGCCGCGCTTCTGGAACTCGGCCTTGACCTGGTCGTAGATGGTGTCGATGACGGTCACGGACTGCTCGGAAGCGCAGATCATGCCGTTGTCGAAGGTCTTGGAGTGGATGATGGAGTTGACGGCGGTGTCGTCGATGACGACCGGGGTGTTACCGGCGCCAACGCCCAGGGCGGGCTTGCCCGAGGAGTAGGCGGCCTTGACCATGCCCGGGCCACCGGTGGCGAGGATGATGTCGACGTCGCGCATGACCATGTTGGTCAGCTCGATGGAGGGGACATCGACCCAGCCGATGATGCCCTCGGGGGCGCCGGCCTTGACGGCGGCGTCAAGCACGAGCTTGGCGGCGGCGATGGTGCACTTGGCGGCAGCCGGGTGCGGGGAGATGATGATGGCGTTGCGGGTCTTCAGGCTGATCAGCGTCTTGAAGATTGCGGTGGAGGTGGGGTTGGTCGTCGGGATGACGGCGCCCACGATGCCGATGGGCTCGGCGATCTTGGTGATGCCGTAAGCCTCGTCGCGCTCCAGGACACCACAGGTCTTGGTGTTCTTGTAAGCGTTGTAGATGTACTCTGCGGCGTAGTGGTTCTTGATGACCTTGTCCTCAAGAACGCCGCGGCCGGTCTCCTCGATGGCCATTTTCGCCAACGGGATACGAGCCTTGTTGGCGGCCATGGCGGCCTCATAGAAGATCTTGTCGACCTGCTCCTGCGTGTACGTAGCAAAAAGCGCCTGGGCCTCTCGCATCTGAGCGAGCTTGGCCTCAAGCGCCTCTACGTTGTCCACAATTGCGGGAGTAGTGTTTTCCGGTGACTTTTTCACCATTTGTGTCTCCTTGCGATCGGAGATTTACCCTACGCCTTGCATGATAGCAAGAAATTATTCGGCGAACGGTAAGATTCCCGTAAAAGGTACACTAAAACGCTTCAATAAACTGAAACGCTTTAACTAAAACTATCTGCCTGCTGCATCGCCCCACTCATTGGGGACAGACTTACATGAGTGCTTTCACTCATTGGGGACAGACATCGATTTGCCATTTTGCCGTTCTTGACCTATTTTTGCCGCTCATTGGATATAAATAGGTCACAGGCTCAGCATTTCGCGTTCCTTCTCTCCTTTTAGGTGTTGCCTGTTCAGTTTTTGAAAGGAGAGATTATGCCCCGATGCGCCCGCGCCGTTTCGCTCACCGGCTATTACCACGTCTTTGACCGTGGTAACTCTAAACAGATTATTTTTGAAGATGACTCCGACCGCTATCGTTTCCTATCGGATATCTCGGACAGGTTTGCGCGCCATGAAGTGGCGGTTTTGGCTTGGTGCCTTATGGACAACCACTTTCATTTGATGGTTGATGATCCGTTCGACAATCTTTCAAAGGCGATGCAGTGCGCATTGACGGCATATGCTAAGTATTTCAATGGGAAAACGGGGAGAACGGGGCATTTGTTTGACAATCGCTATTCGCGGGTCGCGGTCGAGTCGGACACACAGGCGGTGCAGCTACTCGATTATATCCATCTCAATCCTGTGAAGGGTGCAATTAACTCACTCGAAGCATACCGCTGGTCAAGCTACAAGGCATATCAGCTGGGCTATGATCCCTTTGACATCTGTGATGCGGCCCCTATGCTCGATATTGTCGGAGGCTCCCGTTGCTATTGCAAGCATCTCGAGAAAGTTGCCGGGCGCATCTGGTCAGTAGAGGTTCTTCCACGCCGGCGGATCCCCGATGAGGAGGCCCTTTCCGTTGCGCACGAAGTCCTGCCGAGCATAGATCCTGCGCTGCTCAAGGCCCTGCCGCGACTCGAGCGTGATGCGTGTCTGCTGAGGCTCAGGCGGGCACATCTCACGGTCAAGCAAATTGCCCGTATCACCGGTATCGGCGCTACAAGCGTGACCAAGGCCACTGCAGGCTGGAAGGAGGCTGCGTGAGGCTGGGCAGGACCTGATCATGGCGCCGCATGTGTACGTCATGTCTGTCCCCAATGCGTGAAAGCACTCATCTAAGTCTGTCCCCAATGAGCGCCCAATGAGCACAAAAAAGCGACCCTCCGTAGGGGAGGGCGCCTTTGGTAAGTTCTATATGAACGCGAGGTCTTTGACCCGGAGAGTCCGAGGTACTTGTTGGTAAGACCTTATTTAGGAGCGCGCAACCTTGCCAGACTTGAGGCAGGTGGAGCATACGTTCATCTTACGACGGTGACCATCGACGACGACGTAGACGCGCTGGATGTTGGGGCGGAACTTACGGTTGGTGACGCGGTGAGAGTGGCTGATGGAGCGACCGGCAACGGGGTGCTTACCGCAAACTTCGCAAACTTTGGACATAACTGACCCTCCTTGGGCGACAAACGAACATGTCGCGTTAACAAACAAGCCTGAACTATAGCACAGAAGCAGCTCCCTGTGCGTAATCTACACAGAGATATTCCTCTTTTGGCGATAGTGCTCACGCCACGGCCCTGGACGTAGATCCGATTTGCGTGCAGCAGAGGGGATTATGCCAGCTCGTGCGTGCGTTTTCAAGCTCGTCCCACAAATATATATAGGTTTATTGAGCATTGGGCTCCGTTTACGGATTGCTCTGTATTTATGCTCGCAATTAAGCTCGAGGTTGGCTACACTATTCCTTGACCATTAAAGGGGTACGAGATACCCACATGGAATTACATAGCTGCCATGCGAGCAGCCCTTCCTGTGGGTGTCTGGTCCGCTTTAAGCGGTCGGGCATCTATTTTTTTGACTGTGTCAGCAGTCAAGACATGTGAGGAAGGAGATCGATGGGCACGACTTCCCCCAAGGCGGTCATCATGGACGAGACCGCCGTCAATCGAGCGATGACCCGCATCGCGCACGAGATTCTCGAGCGCAACGAGGGCTGTGAAGACCTCGCTCTGGTCGGCATCGTCACGCGCGGCGACCTTCTGGCAAAGAAGCTCGCCGAGGAGATCAAGGAGATCGAGGGCGTCGACGTTCCGCTCGGCAGCCTCGACATCAGCTTCTACCGCGATGACTACGCTACCAATTTCGCTCCCGCGATCCACGCCACCAACATTCCCTTCAGCGTCGATGGCAAACGCGTCGTTTTGGTGGACGACATCCTGTACACGGGTCGTACCATCCGCGCCGCTCTAGACGCCGTCATGGACCTGGGCCGTCCGAGCCGCATCGAGCTGGCAGTTCTCGTTGACCGCGGTCACCGCGAGCTCCCCATCTCGCCGGACTTTGTCGGCAAGAACGTTCCCTCGTCGCATGAGGAGAACGTGCACCTATATATGAAGGAAGTCGACGGCCACACCGCCGTCGAGATTAACGACGTCGCGCCGGGTTCCCACGTGGGCTCCGCGCCGCTGGGAGGTGAGTAGTACCGTGGCGTTCAACCATAAGCACCTGATCGACATTACCGAGTACTCCGAAGAGGACATCAAGCTCATCCTCGAGACCGCCAAGGCGTTCTCCGAGGTCAACGAGCGTGCCATCAAGAAGGTCCCCACGCTCAAGGGCAAGACCATCGTCAACATGTTCAACGAGCCCTCGACGCGCACCCGCAGCTCCTTCGAGCTCGCCGAGAAGCGTCTTTCGGCCGACAGCCTCAACTTTGGCGGCTCCTCGACCTCCACGGTCAAGGGCGAGAGCCTCGTCGACACCGTCGAGACCCTCAACGCCTACAAGATCGACTGCATCGTCGTGCGCGATAAGCACGCCGGTGCTCCCTACATCGTCACGCAGAACTCGCCCGCGAGCGTCATCTGCGCCGGTGACGGCAAGCACAACCATCCCACGCAGGCCCTGCTCGACCTGTACACCATCTGGGAGCACAAGGGTGACTTCCACGGTCTGAAGGTCGCCGTCGTCGGCGATATCGCGCACTCCCGCGTCTGCGGCTCGCTGATCCCCGCCCTTAAGATCATGGGCTGCGAGACCTACGCCGTCGCCCCCGGCACGCTGCTGCCGCCGGCGCCCGAGGTCCTGGGCTGCGACCACGTGACGAGCGACCTCGATTCCGTCCTGCCCGAGCTGGACGTCGTCTACATGCTGCGCGTGCAGCAGGAGCGTCTCGAGGGTGCCCCGTTCCCGACCATTCGTGAGTACCACAAGCTCTTCGGTCTGACCAAGGA
>CABUMU010000112.1 GCA_902492855.1 uncultured Collinsella sp.
GGCGTTTGCAGCGTCGAGCCGTTACGCGGTTTGGTAAAACCGCGTAACTTCATCGTAGAAGCACGCTTGCGGGCGGCGGATGCTCGTCTCCTGTCGCCCGCTCACCGAGGCCCGGCAATTGCCTTAATATCTTAAGGACCTCGATTTGTCCAAGACTGAGCGAAGGAGCTCATCATGAGCGACGGAAAGAAAAAGCTTTCCTTCTTGACGGTCATCTCGACCATCATCTGCGTCGTCTTCGTTTGCGAGGCCGCCGCACCTGCTGCTGCCATTGGCAACCAGCAGTTCTTCTGGTGGATCTTCCTGATTCTGACCTTCCTGCTCCCTTATGGCATGGTCGTTGCCGAGCTCGGCACTACCTATGACGGCGAGGGTGGCATTTACGACTGGGTACGCGATGGTCTGGGCGACAAGTGGGGTGCCCGCATTTCGTACTACTACTGGGTTAACTACCCGCTGTGGATTGCCTCGCTGGCCACCATGTTCCCTGACATTTTGGGTATGGTCTTTGGCGTCGAGTTCAATCTGATTGCCAAGATTGGTATCGACCTTGCCTTTGTGTGGATCGTCTATCTTATGGGTCGCTCCAAGGCTGCCGACTCCGAGTGGGTCCTGAACGGCGGCGCCATCATCAAGGTTGCCGTTGCCGTTATCGTCGGCGCTTTGGGCATCTGGTACGCCATGGAGAACGGTTTTGCGAACGATATGTCCGCTGCCACCTTCTTGCCCGAGCTCACCAACACCAACGCGCTTGGCTACCTGTCGATCATCATCTTTAACTTCATGGGCTTCGAGGTCATCTGCACCATGACCGACGATATGGCCGATCCCGCTCGCGATATCCCCAAGGCTATCATCGTCGGCGGCCTGTCCATCGCCGTGATCTACCTGTTCGCTGGCTTTGGCATCGGCGCTGCTGTGTCGGCCGATTCCATCGATCCCGACTACGGCATGATCTACGCAGTCCAGACTATTGTGGGCGATTCCATGATCTTTAAGGTCATCTGCATCGCCTTCCTGATCACGCTGTTCGCCAACATGGCTGCCTGGTCCTTCGGCGTCAACTCCGTTGCTCGCTATGCTGCCGAGCATGGCAACATGCCCAAGGTCTTCGCCTCGATGATCTCGGATGACGACATGCCCAACGGCGCCAACCTGGTCAACGCCATCGTTGCCTCCCTGGTGCTGTGCCTGCAGCTGGTTCCCATCGACGCCATCTCCAACGGTGTCTTCTGGATGCTCTTCGGTACCTCCGTTGTCTTCCTGCTGCTGACCTACATCCCGATGTTCCCGGCGTTCCTCAACCTTCGTAAGAACGACCCCAACCGTGAGCGTATCTTTACGTTCCCGTTTAAGGGCGCCATGATGAAGGTCATGCTGGCTATTCCCTGCATTGAGCTGATTCTGGCTATCGTTGCAACGCTGATTCCGTTCTCTGTCGATGAGATTGGCGATAAGGTCCCGATGATCGTCATCTTCATCGTGCTCTTGCTTATTGGCGAGGTTGTCCGCGTCGTCAGTGCTAAGGGCCGCGAGACCGAGTACAAGGGTCTCACTCCCGAGCTGGCTGCTCAGCGCCTCGCTGAGGAGTTCGAGGAGGACTAGAGCACCCGGATTCGGGGCTCCAACCTTCCTCGCGTACCAACGTACGCTTCGTCGGGCTTGTCGCTCCCGACTCGGGACACTCTAGCCTCTTCGGAGGCGTGCCCAAGCAACAGGTTTGCTAACCTTTCTCTGAGGTGGGTGTGAGCTATTGCTTCGGTAACCACCGCCCGCCCCAATCTCTCTTCCGTATCCTTCGTGCGTTTTGTCTCCGCGCACCGGGTTACGTCGTCGCTTGCCGGTGCGACATCCGTGAAAACCGGTGCCAGGCGCCCCGACCTTTGCCGGGGAACGGGCGCCTACCATCTCTTGGTTTTAGGCTGCGGGTAACCCGCCCGCAGCAAGCGATCGTTCGATTTGGAGGAAATCTTATGCGTACGATCACCGAGTCCGAGTCCACCCCTAAGGCCGATGGCTTCTTTATGCCTGCTGAGTTCGCCCCACAGGATCGCGTGTGGATGGGCTGGCCCCATCGCACCGATACCTGGGCCCATGGTGCCAAGCCGGCTCAGAAGCAGTATGCCGTCATCGCTCGCGCCATCGCCGAGTTCACCCCGGTCACCATGTGCGCCAACCAGGCCGACTACGCCAACTGCAAGGCCGCCTTTGAGGAAGACGAGAACGTCACCGTTATCGAGATGACCACCGACGACGCTTGGTTCCGCGACACCGCTGCCACTTTTGTTATCAATGGCAAGGGCGATAAGCGCGCCAACCACTGGCACTTCAACGCCTACGGCGGCCTCGTCGACGGCCTCTATTTCCCGTGGGACAAGGACGAGCAGATTGCCCTTAAGATGGCTGAGCTTTCCGGCTGCCGTCGCTATCGTCCCGATGACATGATCCTCGAGGGCGGTTCCATTACCGTCGACGGCGAAGGCACCGTGGTCGTGACCGACCAGTGCCTGCTTTCCCCGGGCCGCACCTGCTCTGCGGTTCTGGAGGAGGAAGAGGATCCCGAGTCCATCTGGCCCAAGTTCCACAAGAAGTTTGAGCCCTGGAGTGAGGAACTTCGCGCCTATATGGACGAGCACCTCAAGGATTACCTGGGTGTCGAGAAGGTCATCTGGGTTAAGGAGGGCATCGACCCCGAGGAGACCAACGGCCACATCGATGATGTCGCTACGTTCATCGCTCCGGGCGTCATGGCTTGCATCTGGACCGACGATCCCGAGTATCCGTTCTACGAGCAGTGCCACGCTGCCTACGAGACCCTCTCCAACGCCGTTGACGCCAAGGGCCGCAAGATGAAGGTCTACAAGCTCTGCATGCCCGTGAACCCGCTGTTCATGGACCAGGCTTCCTGCGACACCATCGACGCCGACGAGAACGCCGAGCCGCGCGTCGCCGACGAGCCGCTGATTGCCTCCTACATGAACTACCTGGTCACCAACCACGGCGTTATCGTCCCGCAGTACGGCGACGAGAACGATCAGCTTGCCGTTGACACACTCCAGAAGATCTACGACGAGGTCTGGGGCGAGGGCGTCTACAAGTGCGTCGGCGTTCAGTCCGAGCAGGTCGTCTTCGGTGGTGGAAATATCCACTGCATTACGCAGCAGGAGCCCTCGGCGTAACTGTCTGTCTTCCCGAGGCACGGCACCTTGCCCTTCAATCGTCGGGCATGACCCTTAAGGTCTATGCCCTCCTCTTTCGCGGGAATCTGCCGCACCTCAGAAACCCAGCCGGTCAAGCGGGCCGACGTAGCTAGTTACCGCATTAGTCATTGGTGCCAACCTTGGCAACAATGCAGGTCGAAAAACCGTCAGCGAAAACCCGCCAGAGCGAGCAAGGTGCCTTGAAACGAGGCGGCATTGATCTTTTGATCATGCCGCCGAAGTTGAAAGGCAGATTGCCGCCCTGGCGGGTTTGCAGCGTCGAGCCGTTACGCGGTTTGGTAAAACCGCGTAACTAAATACGTTCCGCGATCTCGTGGATGAGGTAGTCGGTCTTTTCCCAGCCCAGGCACGGGTCGGTGATCGACTTGCCAAAGACGCCGCCGTCGACCGGCTGGTTGCCGTCCTCCAGGTAGGACTCGATCATAAAGCCCTTGACCAGCTTGGAGATGGACTCGTTGCGGCGGCAGCTGTCGAGTACCTCCTTGCAAATGCGATACTGCTCCAGCGGACGCTTGCCCGAGTTGTCGTGGTTGCAGTCGATGACCGCTGCCGGATTGGCATAGCCGGCATGCTCGGTATAGCGTTCGGCCAGGCGTTCCAGATGTTCGTAGTGGTAGTTGGGGTAGGTGCGCCCATCGAGACCGATGTAGCCACGCATAACGGCGTGTGCGAGCGGGTTGCCGTCGCACTCGACCTCCCAGTTGCGGAAGATGAAGCTCTGGTGCGCCTGCGCGGCGTAAATGGAGTTGAGCATAACGGTGGTAGAGCCGGCAGTGGGATTCTTCATGCCGACGGGTACCGAAATGCCGCTCGACACCAGGCGATGCTCCTGGTTCTCGACCGAGCGTGCGCCCACGGCAACATAGCTCAGCAGGTCAACGAGGTATTGGTAGTTGGACGGGTAGAGCATCTCATCGGCGGTGAAGAAGCCGGTCTCCTCGATGACGCGCAGGTGCATGTGGCGGATGGCCTTGACGCCCTCGAGCAGGTCGTCGGGAGCCTCGGGGTTGGGGTTGTGCAGAAGACCCTTGTAGCCGGTGCCCTTGGTGCGCGGCTTATTGGTGTAGACGCGCGGAATGATGATGAGCTTGTCCTTGACCTCTTCGGCGGTCTTGGCCAGTCGGTTCATATACTCGAGCACCGAATCCTCGCGGTCGGCAGAGCACGGGCCGATGATGAGCACCTTGCGTGCGTCCTCGCCGGTAAAGACTTTGGCGACCTCGGCGTCAAATGCCTGCTTTTTGGCGGTAAGCTCGGCAGAAAGCGGCATTTCCTCGCGGATCTCCATGGGGATCGGCAGCCTGCGTTTGAATTCCATGGCCATAGGGGCCTCCTCAATCTATAGAAAGAGCAATAAGCGTATTGTCGAATGCTCGGCATTATCCGCTGTCGCACGCTAAAGTGCAAGCCCTTGCCACCCCGAAACCTGCCAAAAGGGACAGGTTTATTTTGGCAGGTTTTATATGGGGGAACGTCGGCGGATACCGGGAGGGAGTGGCGTCGCGCGGGACCCTAAGGCTATTGTCGGTTCCCCAGGAAACACCCTGCGGGCAAAAAATGCCAAATATGAGTACGGTTGCTAGCTTAGTAGCATATTGCCTTCGCAAAATAATAGACATAACAGCAAAATATGTTCATTAACGCAAACACATATAAGTCCGCTATAGGGCTGTTTGATCAATTTAGGGACGCGTGTAAGCCGTGAAAACGGCATTTGGGGCTGTTTTGGCTGTTACTAAAAGGGTAACAGTACTCATATTTGCCATTTTTTGCCCACGGGGCCTCGAAGGGGCTGTCAATCAGGTCCCAGGGGAGGCGGTTTGAGGGCCGCAGAGCAAAAACGGGGGCGCAGGTTGTCCTGCGCCCCCGTTCTCGGGCGTTATTCGTTCCCCGCGGCAGAATTTACGCCGCCTCGTCGAACTGCGAGTTGTACAGATCGGCGTAGAAGCCGCCCTGGGCGAGCAACTCGTCGTGCGTGCCCTTCTCGACGATATCGCCGTCGCGAATTACCAGGATCACGTCGGCGTTGCGGATCGTGGACAGGCGGTGCGCGATAACAAAGCTGGTACGGCCCTGCATCAGCGCATCCATGGCACGCTGAATAAGCTCCTCGGTACGAGTGTCAACGTTGGAGGTTGCCTCGTCCAGAATTAGCGCCGGGCGGTCGGCCAAAATGGCACGGGCAATGGTCACGAGCTGGCGCTGGCCCTGCGACAGGTTGGTGCCTTCCTCGTTGATCATAAAGTCGTAGCCGCCGGCGAGCGTATGGATAAAGTGATCGCAGCGTGCGGCGCGTGCAGCGGCTTCGACCTCGGCATCGCTTGCATCGGGGCGTCCGTAGCGGATGTTCTCGCGGATGGTGCCGTTAAACAGCCAGGTATCCTGCAGCACCATGGCAAACTCGCCGCGCAGCGCCGCGCGGTCCCAGTCGCGCACGTCGACACCCTCGACGCGCAGCGAACCGCCGTCCACATCGTAGAAGCGCTGCAGCAGCTTAATGAGCGTGGTCTTGCCGGCGCCGGTGGGGCCGACGATGGCGATGGTCTGGCCGGGCTGCGCCTCGCAGCTAAAGTCGTGGATGATGGTCTTGTCGGGCGTATAGCCAAACTTGA
>CABUMU010000113.1 GCA_902492855.1 uncultured Collinsella sp.
CCACGGGCTCGCCCTCGGCCGTGGCGTTGCACAGGCGCAGGTACTGGTCGACGCCGCCGGGCATATGCGTCAAGTGGCCGTCGAGCAGTGCCCACTGCTGGTCGGTCACGCGCTCCATAAGGAAACGGTCGTGCGTCACCAGGATCAGCGTGCCCGGCCAGCCGTCGAGCAGGTCCTCGACAATCGCCAGCATGTCGGTATCCAGATCGTTGCCTGGCTCGTCCAGGATAAGCACGTTGGGCTCGTCCAGGATCGTCAGCAGCAGCGACAGGCGACGGCGCTGGCCACCCGAAAGATCGCCGATGCGGCTCCAGAGCTGCTGCGTCGTAAAGCCCAGGCGCTCGCAAAGCTTCTCGGGCGAAGTCTCCTTGCCGTCGATGACGTAGTACTTCTTATAGTTGCTGAGCACCTCGCGGATCGTGTCGCCCATGTAGGGCTCGAGCTCCTCGAGCTGCTGCGACAGCACGCCAAAGCGCACCGTCTGGCCAATCTTCACGCGGCCGCGCAGGGGCGCGATCTTGCCCTGGATCACGTCGAGCAGCGTCGACTTGCCGGCGCCGTTCTCGCCCAGCAGACCATAGCGGTCGCCCGCACCAATGAGCCAGGTCACATCGGTGAGCACCTGCTTGGGGGCGCCGTCGGTATCGGCATAGCCGGCGTCCACGTCGACCACATCGATAACCTGCTTGCCCAGGCGGCTCACGGCCAGGCGCTTGAGCTCCAACTCGTCACGCACGGGAGGCACGTCGGCGATGAGTTCGCGAGCGGCATCCACGCGAAACTTGGGCTTGGTGGAGCGCGCCTGGGCGCCGCGGCTCAGCCACGCGAGCTCCTTGCGCGCCATGTTGCGGCGGCGCTCCTCGGTGACGGCGGCCATGCGGTCGCGCTCCACGCGCTGCAGGATGTATGCCGAGTAGCCGCCCTCGAAGGGATCGACCTGGCCGTCGTGGACCTCCCACATGCTGGTGCAGACCTCGTCCAAGAACCAGCGATCGTGCGTGACCACGAGCATGGCGCCCTGGCCGCGCTGCCAGCGGGCCTTTAAGTGACGCGCGAGCCAGTTGATGGTGCGCATGTCCAGGTGGTTAGTGGGCTCGTCGAGCATAAGCACGTCGTAGTCACCGATCAGCAGGCGCGCGAGGTCCACGCGACGGCGTTGGCCGCCTGAAAGCTCGCCCACCGTGCCCTCCCAGGGCACATCGCTAATGAGGCCGGCGAGGATCTGGCGCGTGCGGGGGCTCGACGCCCACTCGTACTCGGGCGTGTCGCCCACAACGGCATGATGCACGGTGTCGGTATCGACAAGCTGGTCCTTTTGGCCGAGTAGACCGATCGTGGTGCCGCGCCGATGCGTCACGCGTCCGTCATCGGGCTCCAGCGTGCCCGCGAGTACACTCAGCAGCGTCGACTTGCCGTCGCCGTTTTTGCCGACAATACCAATGCGGTCGCCCTCGCCCACGCCGAGCGTTACGCTATCGAAAATATGCTTGGTGGGAAACTCTAGGCTGACGGAATCGCATCCCAAAAGAATCGCCATATGCCCTGCTCCTTCGTAGAAATTCAACGTTGTCCATGATAGCAGCGAGCCCCACCCCAAACCACCACGAAGGTGCCTGTCCCCTTTGTGGTGGTCGGTCTGGCAGCGACACAAAAAGGCGGGCCATCTCGCAAAAGAGATAACCCGCCCCTCCAATCAGTCCCGTGGCAACCGTGGCCGCCGCGGGCCTCAAGCATGTCCCGGACTAGGAGAACATGCCGGTGAGGTAATCATTCAGCCGCTTATCCTTGGGCCGTTGGAAAATCTCGTCGGTCTCGTCGTACTCGACCATATCGCCCATGTAGAAGAACGCCGTGCGGTTGGACACGCGCGACGCCTGCTCCATGTTGTGCGTCACGATGACGATGGCGCGCTCGGCCACAATCGACGACATAAGGTCCTCGATCGCCAACGTCGAGATGGGGTCGAGCGCCGAGCAGGGCTCGTCAAACAGGATCACGTCGGGGTTGAGCGCCAGCGTGCGCGCAATGCACAGGCGCTGCTGCTGACCGCCCGAAAGCGCGTAGGCGCTCTTGTCGAGCTTGTCCTTGACCTCGTCCCACAGCGCCGCGCCGCGCAGACTCTCCTCGACCATGCGATCGAGCTCGTCGCGGTCGGTGACACCGTGGCGCTTAGGCGCAAACGTGATGTTGTCGCGAATGGACTTGCGGAACGGGTTGGGCTGCTGGAACACCATGCCAATGGAACGGCGCAGCTCGTAGGTGTTCTCGGTCTTGGTGTTCACGTTGCGCCCGCGGTAGTTGATCTCGCCCTCCACGCGGCAACCGCGAATCTCGCGATTCATGAGGTTGAGGCTACGCAAGAAGGTCGACTTACCGCAGCCCGAAGGCCCGATGAGCGCCGTGATCTCGCCCTTGTGAAAGTCGAGCGACGTATCGCGCAGCGCATGGTGGTCGCCATAGTACACGTTGACGTCCTTGGTGGAGAGCACAACCTCGTCGCTCACGGCCTTGCCGCTCACGCGCACGCGCTTCTCGCTCTCCCCCACGCTCGACAGGAAGTCCCGGGTGTCGGACGATGCCGCTTCGGTTGCGGGCGTTACATTCATCTCGCTCATTCGGCCGTCATCTTCCTTGCCAGTTGCTTGCCCACAATGCGGGCGATTACGTTAAACAGCAGCACGCAAATCATCAGCAGTGCAGCGGTGCCCCAAACGATCTGCTGGGCCTCGGGGCTGCCCTCGCCGTAAATCTTGTAGATGTGCACGGCGAGCGACTCACCGGGGCGGAACACGTTCCAAGCGCAGGTGGGGCTCGACAGGTTAAAGCTCAAGAAGTTCAAACGCACCGGCGAGCTCATGCCCGAGGTAAAGAGCAGAGCCGCGGCCTCGCCAAACACGCGGCCGGCCGAAAGCACGATGCCGGTCACGATGGCAGGCATGGCCTCGGGGATCAGGATGTGCAGCGTGGCCTCCCAGCGGGTAAGGCCCATGGCCAGGCACGCATCGCGCTGGGCCTGCGGCACGTCCTCGAGCGCCTGCTGGATCACGCGCACCAGGATGGGAATGTTGAACATGGTGAGCGCGACGGCGCCGGAGATGATGGAGTACTTCCAGCCCAGCTGCACCGAGAACACCAGGAAACCGAACATGCCGACAACGATGGAAGGCAGCGAGGACAGCGTCTCGATGGCGGTGGAAGCGATGTCGCGGATGGGACCGTCCGGCGCGTACTCAACCAAAAAGACCGCGCCGCCCAGGCTGATGGGCACCGAGATGATCAGGGTGATCAGCAGCAGATAGAACGATTCGAACAGCTGGTAGAGTACGCCGCCCTGAGTTCCGTTGGCGCGCGACGGCTGCGTGAGAAAACCCGGCTGGAACAGCGTCGAGATGCCCTCGAACAGGATATAGGCCACCATGGAGACGACGATGAGCATGACGATGGCGATGATTGCCGTCAGCACGCCCGTGGCGATGCGATCCTGCTTTTGGACGCGCCCGAGTCTCGCCTCGTCGATATGGATGCGCGTGCTAGCCACGAGCCTTCGCCCCCTTGCGGCCGATAATGTGGATGATCAGGATGAAGATGAGGCTCATACCCATCAGCAGCAGACCGAGCGCCCACAGAACATCGTCCTGGGCCGAACCCTCGGCATAGACTGCCATAGACGTGGTGAGCGTGGTGGTGATGGTCGAGGCCGGCGACAGCAGCGACGTCGGCATGGCCTCGATGCCGCCGATGACCATGCGCACGGCGAGTGTCTCGCCAAAGGCGCGCGTCATGCCAAGGATGACCGCAGTCATGAGCGACGGCATGGCGGACTTGAGCACCACGTGCCAGATGGTCTGCCAGCGGGTGTAGCCCAGCGCGAGCGAGCCCTGACGGTAGCCGTCGGGCACGGCGCGCAGGCCATCGACCGAAAGGGTGGTCATCGTCGGCAGGATCATGACAGCCAGCACGATGGCGCCGGGCAGGATGCCCAGACCCGTGCTCACGTGGAAAACGGACTTCATAAGTCCGACGACCACGTGAAAGCCAATCAGTCCAAAGACGACCGAGGGAATGCCGGTCAAAAGCTCAATAAGCGGCTGAAAGACCTTGGAACCAAATTTGGGTTGGATCTCGACCGCAAAGATGGCGGAGCCGATGGCGATGGGCAGCGCGATGAGCGTGGAGAGCACCATGACCGCAAACGAGGTGACGATCAGGGGCAGGGCGCCGGTATAGGGCAGACCGTTTTCGGCTGTGTTGGCCAGGTCCCACTTGGTGCCGGTGAAGAACTCGACAACCGAAACGCCATCCTTGAGAAAAGCCGAGAGGCCCTTTTGGGCGACCATGAAGATAAGCGCGGCAACGACAAGCGTCACGAGCGCTACGCACGCGCCCGTGACGCCCAGGCCCACGTTCTCAAGGTCGCGCTTTGGCAGCTGTTTTGCCATTGCAAACCTTTCCGGGGGCGATTACTTATTTAGCAGAGACCTTGCCGCTGGCGTCCTTGACGACCTTCATGGCAGAGACGGGGATAAAGCCCTGCTCCTCGACGAGCTTGCCCTGGACATCGTCGGAAAGCATGAACTCCAAGAAGGCCTTGGTGGCCTCGTCGGCGTCCTTAGCGCAGTACATGTGCTCGGTCGCCCAGATCTTAAAGGAGTCGTCGGTGACGTTTGCGCTCTTGGGCTCGACGCCCTCGACCTTGATGGCGTTGAACTTGGAGTCATCGAAGTGCGAGAAGTCCAGGTAGGAGATGGCGTTGTCAGTGCTGCCCATCTGAGTCTGGACATCGCCGGACTTGTCGAGCTCGGCGTCGCCCTTAAAGTCGACTGCCTCGTCGCCAAAGACGGCAGCCTCGAAGGTGGCGCGGGTACCGGAACCGGCCTTGCGGTTGAGAACGACGATGGTGGCGTCGTCGCCGCCGACCTCCTTCCAGTTGGTGATCTGGCCGGAGAAGATGCCCTTGAGCTGCTCGAGGGACAGGTCGTCGACCTTCACGTTCTTAGAGACGACGGGACCCATGCCCACGACGGCGACCTCGTGGTCGACGAGGTTCTTGACTTGATCGGCCTCGAGCTTGGTCTCGGCGAAGACGTCGGAGTTACCGATCGTGACGGTGCCGGCGGCAACAGCGGTCAGACCTTTGCCCGAACCGTTGCCTGAGCCGGAGACGGAGACGTCGGGGTTGGCATCCATGAACTTCTCGGCAGCGGCCTCGACGAGAGCCTGGAACGAGGAGGCACCGTCGTAGGTCACCTCGCCGGAGACGGACTCGGCAGCAGCGGCGCTACCCTTGTCGGCGGCGTCGGATGCGCCTGCGCCGCCGCAGCCAACGAGACCGAGACCGACGATGCTGGCAAGACCACCAGCAAGGCCGAGGAACTGACGACGAGAATAAGCCTGATCGAGCATGATCTTCCTTTCGTACATGCGAATCGCGGGCACCCTGCCCGCTTTGCTGTTTGGAAAGATACGGCCTCGATCGGGCAGTGCCCGCGCCAACTGCGGTTTTTTACGGGCATCTGATAGACCCTTACCGCAAGCGCAGCACGGCCTTTACAAACGAATAACAAACCCGGCATTTAGCGTGGCGCGCCTTTTACACCAGAGGAAGGTAGTCATTGGAGACAGTCTTGTTTGACTAGTCATTTAAGAACGTCCCCAACGACTACTTGCGACCAAGGCAACGCCGATGTCTTGGCAACGACAGACACTATGACCCAATCCGAGGGCACTAAAAAGATAGGAGCCCCCGCTCGT
>CABUMU010000114.1 GCA_902492855.1 uncultured Collinsella sp.
TGGCTCGCCCGCTTTCAATCATGTAAATCGCCGTATCTACTCTGCAGACGAAGATCCACCATCAACGATTGCCTGCTCGGACTCAGGAATCCCATCGGCACCCGTACTCTGTTCTTGCTCCACCTCTTCGCTGATTGCGGAGGCGGGGGTCGAGCCCTTTGCACCCACGATGTAGGCAGCCCCAAATCCTAACGCAATGGCAATCAAGGTCAAAATCACGTAGACAGGCCAATGGCGCTTAATATACGAAAACACGTTGACTCCTTAGAGCTCCGTCTACGAACGGCGGATAACCTCGGTCACGACCTCGGATACCGTGGCAATGTTCGTCGGGTTGACATTGTGGGGCAGGTCGTCCTCGGTACGAGCGCAAGCCAGACGCGTGCCGTCCACGCCGGCGATGGTGAGGGCTCGGCGGCTCGCCTCGAGCGCGGCATAGGCATCGGTCTTGGCATAGGGCATCTCGAGCGCGCCACAATCGACATGGAACGACTTGCACACCTTGCTGACCAGGTTCATGATGCGGCGATCGCCCTTGAGCAGCTGCTGTTCGCCCTCGACCGTCACCACCGAAAGCCTACCGGCGCCGACGGATTCAAGATTGATGAAGAATACGCCGCGGAGCTTATCGCGATGCGAAGCCAAGAAGGCCTTCATGCCGGCGCCATCACAATCCGAGGCGCCCGTTGCCACAAACCAGATATCGTGACCGAGCAGCTCATCATCGCCCATAGAGGCGACAGCCGAGAGCATATCTTCGGAAGAAGCGCCATCGGAAGACGTAGCGCCGCCCTTCCAGCCATCGTTATCGTCCTCGAAGTTATCCCACGAACCGATACCGCGACCGGACTTCTTGGCATCGTAATCGTCTTCGACGCCCAGCCAATCACTCATGCTGTCCTGCTCGTTTTTCCTTTTACGACCGAACAGGCCACCCAGGCCGCGTTTGCGAGACTTGGGTGCCGCCGGGGCGGGAGCCGAAATGGTCTCGATCGGCTGCGCGCCCGACGCAACGGGCATGGGAGGCACAACGGGTGCCGATGTGGGTTCGGGACCCTGGGCGGTAGCAAAGGGGTCGTTGACCTGCGCGGAGGGGTCGGGAAGGTCGAACAGCGACGTGCGAGACACAACGTTTGCCTGCTTCATCGACGGTAGCGACGGATCGGGAACCGAAGCCAGCGGAGACGAGGAAGGTGCGGGCGACGGAGCCGACGCCGGATCGGGAACATTCATCTGCGGACGCGGTGATGCCTGGGAGGAAATCTGGGCCATAAGGGAATCGACCGTTTCGTCCTGGGTGGGAGCAGTATCGGCAACCGTGGCACCGGAACCACTCGGGGTCGGCATGGTGAAAATCTGCGTGGAGTAAGGCCTCGACTCATCCGTCTCGGGAGTCTCGGAAACCGCAGACACTTCCTCCTGCTCGACCTCGGTCGAATCATCTTGCTCGGCTGCCGCGTACTGCTCTTCGTCAGAGTTGGCCTCGACGGGCTCGTCCTCAGCAGCATCCTGAATTTCGGCAGCATCAATGGGCTCGTCATCGTCTGCCACGTCGTCCTGCTCATCGGAAGCAGGAAGGGGCTCGGCAATCGCGGTGCCTTGCTTTTCAAACGTTATCGTGGAATCGAACTGCGCGGCATCAAACGACATGGTGCTATCGACGTGCTGCTGGGCCTCGAAAGACGTTGTAGCTTCGGCAGCATCGACGGGCACGGACTGCATAGCCTCGTTCTGCTCGAACTCTTGCGCCGCGAGCTCACGTGCCGCCTCGGCTGCCTGCTGCTGAGCGATAGCCTCCTGCTCGGCAGCCTCGCGTGCGGCAGCGCGCTTCTCCTCGAAATCGTCGACAAATTTCTTGCCCTTTGCAAGCGCGCCCTTAAAGAAGTTGGAAGCGCTGGCGCCGATCGAAGAGAACGCGGATGCAATATCGGCATGGGGCGTTGCCGCGGGAATCTCGGCCGAGAAATCAGTATCGCTCTCGTAAGACACGCGCCTCGGCTGTTCAACGTAATCGTCGTCAGACTCGTCCGCAACGTCTTGCGCCGGCGCGGCGGGAGCCAAAATGTCCAGTCCTGCCGCGGGATCGATCGCGGACACCGCCTCGGGCTCGGCAACGGCAGAGGTAACCGCGGCAGACTCATCATCCGCAGCGACAACGGGCGCAGGCGCAGCCACGACGGGGGCAGGCTCGGGCTCAAACGTCGGCTCCTCGCCCTCCTCGTAATCGAGCGTGCAGGACTCGGGAAGCATTCCGAGCGCACGGATGGCATCCGAACCGAAGCGGATGTTGCCGGCGGCATTGCGATAGAGCTTGGGCTCGGGCTCAGCCGCGGCAGGCTCCTCCGCCGGCTCGGCAGCGGGAACCTCGTCATTGAACTCTTCGGCCTGGACAGCCTGATTCTGATCCTCGGGCACGATGGCGCCAATCAGCGTCTCGTCAGCAGACGCACCCTCAAAGCCCTCGATCTGCTCGTCGAAAGCCTCACCCTGTTCGGGCTCGGTCTGAGCGTCGGGAGCAATCGGCTGACCGAACTCGTCCTCGACGTAGGTAGGCTCTTCGTACTCGATGGTGTTGCCGTAGTCGTTTTGCTGCTGGGCCGCGGCATACTCCGCCGCTGCGCGCGCCATTTCCTCGGCACGACGTTTCTGCTCCCCAAAATAGGTATCGAACGGAACATCGTCGGGAAACTCGTTTTCGCCCTGGAAGGGAGCAACGTTGTCCATAACGCCGAGCATAGCGGCGACAGAAGACTTGTTGCACACCGCGCCGGACGTATAGGGAAGAATATGGCGGTTAGAGATGATGTTTGCCGCGTTGGCAAGTGCAACGAGGGAAGCGAGGATCGCGACAATCCACAGCAGAACCTTGAGCGCGCCGGGGAGCGGCAGGATACGCAGGATGGCAACGGCAGCGGGGGCAACCGTGGCAACGGGCAACAGCTTGGCGATGAGCGCACGATACGAAGCATAGGGCTCGCGGGCGAGCAGCTCAGCACGGGGAGAGTCGTAGTGTGCGACAACGACCACCGGGCGGTTGCGCGGAGACGCGAGCGGGCCCGAGGCCTTGTGGTAGGCGATGACATTTTGGCTCACGCCCGTCTTGCCCAGGCGCGAAACCACGGGGTGGCCCGTGCGCTCGAGCACGTAAAGAACGGCGCCGACAATGGCCAGCAAGGTGCCGACCAAGCCGATACCGCCGCCGATGCCCATCAACAGGGCGCCGGCAAACGCAAGAATACCGGTAACGGCAAATGCCAACCTACTGGGCGCCGGGGCATTGAACTCCTGAACCTCGGGATCAAAGCCGTGGTTGCGGAAGATCTGAGCGATATCCTCGGCAGCCAAGCGCTCTTCTTCGCTGCATGCCGGCGTAATGCCGGTGTTTTGCAGCAGGTGGTTAATATAGTTCTGGGTGTTCGCCATGTGCGCTCCACATCCATAATCCGACAAATAGGCCCAATGCATGCACATTAGAACCGTATATAGTCGAAAGTATACCCCGAGCGAGCGCAAACGACCGAATTCGGGCCATCTTAACGCCCCGAGCGGACAAGGATATAGCCTAATCTCCATATCGGACTAAAATCATGGCAGCAAACCACCTTCTTATGCGAGGACTCTATGACGGCAAGCGACGCGACCGCGACAATTAAAAAGGGAAGTTCGGAGCCCAGTTTCGATAAAACGGCTCAGCGCATCCTCAACCTTTTCTTTGTGCTCAACAGCTCCCCCGAACCGCTGACGACCGAGCAGATCGTCTTGGATTCCGACCTGGGATATGGCTCGGGCAACATCGACTCGGATAAGCGCAAGTTTCGGCGCGATCGTGACAAACTGCTCGAGCGTGGCATCTTAATCAAGGAGGTTCGCCCCGCCGGTGCGCAGGAGACCGAGGAAAGCTCGTGGACAATCGACCGCGAGCACACGTTTGCTGCAGGCGGCCTCATCACCGCAGACGACGCCGACATCCTACTCAACGCCATCGACCAGACGCTAGCGGCCGGCTCTTCCACCTTTGCCGCGCCGCTTGCCGATATTCGCTCCAAAATTGCCTACCTCACCGGCATGTCGGCGGTGGACGAAGTACCGATCCGCCGCTCTCCCACCGTCGATGCGGTATGGAGCGCCTTTGCCGAGCGATGCGCGCTGCGATTTTTATATCAGAACGGACGCGGCGAGCAGAAAGAACGTACCGTCTGTGTCTACGGCATGTTCGAACGCGAGGGCGTGGCGTACTTCTGCGGCCTCGACAATGTCACCGACGACATCAGGACATTCCGCTGCGACCGTATCGTTCGCGCTTGGCGTCCTTCGAAGGCCTACGCCATCCCTACGGACTTCAATCTCAACGACTATCTGTTCTTTGAATTCGATTTCGCCGACCGACCGACCGTTGCAGCCACGTTCTCGTTCGCCCCTCAGACGCAGATCGATATGATCAACGGCCTCACGCGCGGGCGAGGTGAGCTCGCACACACCTATGCGGGATGGATCTGGACCGTTGACGTGCGCAACCTTGAAGCCGCCGCCTCATTTTGCATGGCCCACGCCATGGACGGCATGAGGCCCATGGCCCCCAAATCGCTCAAGCAGGCGTGGAACCACCTCATTGAAAGGACGGTGCACGAGCATGCCCGTGCGTAAACTCACCAGCGAGCAGAGACTCTCGCGCGCCATCGACATCATGGAGGCCCTCTACGCCGCCGGCGAGAGCGGCATGACACGAACCGAGATTTGCAGTCGCTTTGACATCACAGGGGTATCGCTCGACGAGATTCTCGAGATCGTCTCGACGCTCGCTGATCGAGAATCGGGCGCGCGCATCATCTGCGAATGCCGCGGCGAGCGTGTGGTCCTCACCGGTGACGCCGGGCGTGTGCTACCGCTGCGCTTGAGTGCCGCCGAGGGCGCTGTGCTCAACCATGAACTTGAATCGTTGGGGATCGAGCCGCATACGGCAGCTCGGATTCGACATGCCCTTCTACCCGAAGAGCTCGGCTATAACCAGCGCGTCTTTGACACCGTCAACCACGGGTCGCACTGGCAGCAGCTGAGCTGCGCCATTCAGGACGGCGTTCGCTGCCGCATCTCGTATCGCTCGATGGACGATGCACGGCCACGCGAGCGTCTGGTCGACCCCTTGCGCATTACGGCAAACGGCGACCAAACATACTTGATTGCCTGGGACATCGCAGTCGATGAGCAGCGCACCTATCGCATGGATAAAATCGAGGGACTCACCTTGACGGAAGACTCCGTCGTGTCTCACGCACCGGACGTCGCATCCCTCCACGATTCCCTTGCCCGGACGCAGCATAGCGCAAAGCTCCTGATGCCATTCGATATGGCGGAGCATCTTGACTGGGCCGGCATCACCCTTATCGAGCGCAGCGGAGCAGACACGGCAACGGTAACCGTGCATTACGGCTCCGAGCGTTGGCTACTGAGTCAGATAATCGCAGCGGGCGGAGCCATCCGCATCTTGGATGACCCCGCCCTGTCAAAGCGTCTGTGCGATATGGCAAAAACCCTCGTCTGTCCGCTTTAGCGCCGCCGCTCGTGGCGTGCGCGCCACAGTTGCAGATAGTGCCCGATCTGCGCCGATTCGATGCACTGGTAGGAGCTCGTGGGCAGCGACGTTAAGAACTTCTTTCCGTAGCCCTTCGTCACTAGGCGCGGGTCGGCCAGAATCAGCACGCCGCAATCGGTCGACGAGCGGATAAGGCGGCCGG
>CABUMU010000115.1 GCA_902492855.1 uncultured Collinsella sp.
TCTTGGCATCTGCCGCCGCCGGATCATCGTAGTAACGACCGTCCGTGATTTCCTGGCCCAGCATGCCGTCGAAACCATGGGCGTTGAGCGTGGCGACGAAGGCGTCCATATCGTGCTTGCCATCGCCCCACACCAGATGGCCATACGGGTCACCGTCGATAAAGTGCATCTCGTGAATTGCCCCATCACCAAAGGCGGCAAACCAGTCCTCGAGCGTCTCGCCTGCAACGCCCATCGCGGTTGTATCAACCATGGGCTGTAAGTACGGGCTCGCGACCTCGTCAATCATGCGCTTCGCATCGGAAACCGTCGTCACAAGGTTGCTCTCCTCGGGACGCAGGCTTTCCATCGTAAGCACCAGACCGTGCTCGCCGGCATACTCCGCCAGAATGGACAAGTGCTCGCGGCTGCGCTTCCAGGCTTCCTCGCGGTCCTCGTCCCAGTCGCCCCAGCCCGAGTTGATGGACATGCGGTCGCACCCAAGTACCTCGGCAAGCTCAATGCCGTGCTTAAAGTACGCCAGGCTGCGCTGCTCATGCAGCGGTTTGCGTGCGCAATACTGCCAAGGATAGACAACATTCTCGGGGCACAGAGTACGATACCTAAGCCCACGGTCTGCAGCCTTTTTCGCCAGGACCTCAGCCTCAAAGTAGCCCGTGTGGTCGAGCGTCACATGCGGCTCTGCACACCACAGCTCAATGGACTCAAAGCCCAAGCGCTGCTGCACATCAAGGAAGTAATCGAGCGACCACATGATGTAGTGGATATTCATGCCCGCAATCTGTTCGCGGTGCAGCGTCGGTTTGGATTCAGACATCTTATGCCTCCTTATTTCGATCGAACACGATTTGTCCGTCCGACATCGTCATGTCAACCGCAAGATCGCGTGCGTCGCGATAATCGAGGTCGAACACATCCCGATCGAGCACGCAGATATCGGCAAGCTTGCCAACCTCGAGCGTACCCAGCTCGTCTTCGCGCATCAGGTCGTACGCGCCCCCGGCAGTCCAAGCGCGCAAGAGCTCGACAAGCGTCAGCGTGTTGACCTCATTCACGGGCAGTCCGTCGGCGAAGAATCCGCCGCACGCGCTGTAGATTGACTCGCCCAGGCTCGGAATCAGCAGCGGCAGATCCGTGCCGCAGCACACTGTGCATCCGGAATCTTCCATGCCGCGGCGATTCCAGCTGTGCAAAAGTCGCGTCTCGCCAATTTGTCGACGCATCATCGACAGGCAATCCTCGCGCCGGTCCAGCGTCAGAATCTGCGGATAGACCTCGCAAATTCCACCTAACTTGCCAAACTCGACAAGATCGGTCGGGTCAGAGTTCTCGAGATCGGTAATCGCATGGCGGCGAAGCATCCGTCCATGCTCGTCTCGAGGCAGCGAGGCATAGAGCGCCACGGTGCGACGAACGGCGCCATCGCCCTGGCAATGCAAGGAATATCGGAAGCCGTCAGCATCAATTGCACGCAGCTCGTTCTCAATCAGATCCCACTCTGGCTCCTCGACGACCGTCTTGCCGGCAGCGCCCGCATCGGCCGTGTCCTCATAGGGATCAATCATCTCGGCAAGCCCCGCCCATACGCCGCGATCGGTCATACGGTTGAAGCCAGAAAAACGAACGAACGGTCCCCGGAAGCGCTCTCGCGCCTCGCGGGCATATGCCAGATTTGCACCGGCACCCACCGGCTGCGACATCATAGAGACGCGAACCGTCAGCTCACCAGATTCCTCACGGCGAGCCATTTCGTCGGCAAAGCCGTAGTAGTCATCAAACGCCATCTCCTTGATGGCGGTAACGCCGCGCTCGTTAAGCATGCTCATGTAGTCCGAATACCCGGCACGCACCTCGGGCAGCGCGAGGAAATCGCTCATCATGCGCCAGATCTTCTCGGCATAGCACGCCTGGGGTGTAAAGCCGTATCGCGCACTGGCGGCAGCGTTGAGAACGCAGGTCCCCGCTCCTGGTGTAAAGCAGACGACGGGGATATCGCCAAAACAATCGTCAAACACAGCTGCCGTATTTGCGTTCTCGGCATCCGATGCCAACGTTTCGGGTAGGTTGTGGCCAAAAGCCGCCGCGCAATCCGGACGATCTTCTTTCCATGCACGCAAGAGCGACACGGCCTCTTTGGCATCAGCGATGCCGGACAGATCAGGCCCCAACGTCCGCAGCGCCCAGCCTGTATAGAAGGTATGCACATCGATCAGGCCAGGCATGACGGTGCGGTCGCCCAGGTCAACTACCTCGTCCGCCTGGGTCAAATACGAAGCTAGCTCACACTTGGTGCCAACAGCCTCAATTCGATTGCCACGGACCGCTACGAAACCTTCAAACGGCAGGTCCCCCGTACCGGTAAAGACGCTCTTAGACGTCAGGACCGTCAAACGATCAGACATCACAACCACCTACGCCGGAAGCATGCCGGAAATGGCAGTAATGACCAAGCCAAACACGACCATGAAGATGAAGAACTTCCAAATGGTCTTCCACCATTGGCCAAACGAAATCCTAGCCACGGCAAGACCGGCGACCGTCATGCCCGCCACGGGGCTGATGGTGTTGATGGTCTGGTTGGCAAACTGGAGCGCGGTGACGGCTGCCTCGGGATTGAGGCCCATGAGCTCGGTCAGGGGGCCCATAACGGGCATGGTGAGCGCCGCCAGGCCAGAACTCGAGGGAACCAGCAAAGAGAGCAGGCCAAGGACGATATACATAAACGTGGTGTAGACGGCGGCGGGTGCGCCGGCGAGCGCGGTAGCGAGCGCCTGGAGGATGGTGTCGATGATCATGCCGCCCTCGGCGATGACCAGAATACCGCGAGCGATACCGATAACGATGGCAGCGTACGCAAAGTCGGCGAGACCCTTAACGAACTCCTCTGCGATTGTCTGCTGGTCAAGACCGCCCAGGATACCGGCAAGCAAGCCCATGCCAAGGAACACGGCGGAAATCTCATTCATGTACCAGCCCTGGGTAACAAGACCCCAGACGATAATGCCCATACCGCAAGCAAAATCGATGAGCACGAGCTTCTGACGGATAGTGAACTCTTCCTCGATGGAGGCATCGGTCACGGAAAACTCAATACGCTTGAGCTTATCGTCCTCGTACACAATGGACGACTCGGGGTTTTTCTTGACGCGCATGGCGTAGCGCATGGCCCATGCGATACCGACGGCAGTGAAGATAACCCAAGAAACGGCGCGCAGCCACAGTTGCGGATTACCCTCGATGCCAATGATGCCTTGGGCGATCAAAACATTAAACGGGTCGATGGTCGAAGCACAATATCCCAGGTTAGGACCAAGGAAGCAGATGATGAATGCCGTCATCGAGTCATAACCGATACCCATCATGATGGGAATGAAGATGGCATAGAACGGCAGGGCTTCCTCAGACATACCAAACGTAGTGCCGCAAATGGACAGCAATGTCATCGTGATGGGAATGATGAGGATGTCCTTGTTCTTGAGCTTTTTAATCACACGGCTCATGCCGGCATTCAAAGCGTTGGTCTTGGTGATGATCGCGAACGATCCGCCAATCAATAAGACGAACGCAACGACGTCGGCAGCCTCCTGGATGCCCTTGGTGGGCGCTTGCAGAACCGCGAAGATATCCTGGCCCAGATTGATGGTCTCGCCGGTCTCGGAATCGGTGTAGTTCTTATCGACCTGTTCATAGGTTCCAGCAACGGCGACTTCACGCTCGCCCGCCGCTGTCGAAATCGTCTTGCGCTGATACTGACCAGAGGGAACGATCCAAGTCAGGACCGCAAAGACAACGATCAGCAAGAACATGATCGTATAGACATGCGGTAATTTGAACTTAAAACGTCTGTTTGTCTTCTTCGCCTTCGTATCTGACATAGATACCTCCAAAGAACTCGAGACTGCATCGCATCTCGCTTCAACGTTTGCACAATGCAAACGTTCTATGACGTCCCATAGATTACCAGCAGCTTTTTCCTTCATCAAGATAATTTCAAACTGATTGCCGCAACGCGGTTGAACGGTTGCGTTTGCGCCGTGAACGGTATGGAAACGCCCGGTGAGATGATCCACCGGGCGTTTCCATTCGCAATGTCCTAGATGTCAAAAACGTAGCGAGACCCAACGATCCGCTGACGACCGATGATAAACGGCCGCCGCTGCTCATCGAAAAAGAAGGCTTCCATATAAAACAAGGGTTCGCCAACGGGAACTGCCAACAGTCGAGCGACCTCGGGCGACGCGCACGCGATCTCGAGCGTGCACGGGTCGGTAAACGCGGGCGTGCGGCCCGTCCGGTTGCGCACGAACTCAAAAATGGATTGGTTAGATAGAGGTGCCGTTGATAGATAGGCGTTGTCCTCGTAAACGTATATGTTGTTCTCGAGCATGACAGGGACGCCATCGGCAGTGCGCACGCGCTCAACGCAAATCAAGTCAGTTCCAACGGGAACACCAAAGAACTGCGCTTCGGTGGAATCCGCCGGCAGTATCTTTCTCGAAATGACACACGCCCCCGGTTCCATTCCGTTAACGCGGCATGCGTCCGAAAAACTCTGGACGTCATCCTTCTGGCGAATCTTGCACTTGAGCTTGGGGGCATTGACAAACGTGCCTTTCCCCTGTCGCTTCGTTAGATAGCCCTGCTGGACGAGCTCCTCAATAGCGCGTCGCACGGTAACGCGGCCAACTTTATAGCTCTCAGCCAATTCGAATTCGTTGGGTATCCGCGCCCCTGCCTTGTAGGCGCCGGAGTTGATTTCGTTTTTAATGATATCGATAACCTGTTGGTACAGCGGTATCGCTGCTTTACCGTCAGTTAGCCCTTTAGTCGGTGGCATTTACCCTCTCCAAGCACAATTAAGTCTAAAGCGGGCTCAGGGGCATTCAACAAGCCCTTGAGCCCGCATTAGCATAAAGTATGCTTGCTGCCGCACCAAAATGTTGGCTATTTACTCATCAGACCCGAAAAACGCGCAACTACCGCACTCCTAAGAAAGCGTGAGCAGCTCCGGCAGCTGGTCGATAATCTTGTCCGCGGCATCCTGGCTAAAGCCAAAGCGTTCCTCGCGCTTGGCAATGACTGTCAGACCGGCTCGCTTGCCAGCGGTGATGCCAGGCACCGAATCCTCAACGCAGCAGCAGCGATTCGCAGGCAGCCCCAGCAGGTCCAGCGCATGCAGGTAGATGTCGGGCTCGGGCTTGCTCTCCTTAAACTGCTCGCCGCTCACCACATACTCAAAGGCATCCGACAGCCCGCACGCATTGAGCACTTCATTGATGCTAACCATGGGAGACGAGCTGGCAAGCGCCACGCGAACGCCACGGCGCGGCAGCTCTCGAATCGTATCCACGGCGCCTGGGTTAATCAAAGCCTGATAGTCGCGCGGACGCTTATGCGCCCATTCGTCCCAACGGGCCAACGCTTCCTCACCAGTAAAATGCCCCTTACCGGCGCGCTCAAACCAATCGACCAGCATATGCAGGAAGAACTGATGCGAGGTACCGACCTGCCCATTCAACTCCTCTTGAGTCAGATTAAGCCCAAGTTCCTTGGCAAACGCGGCAGTCTCGCCCAGGTAGTAATACTCGGTATCGACAATCACGCCGTCCATGTCAAAGATAACGGCGTCGAACGGAAAT
>CABUMU010000116.1 GCA_902492855.1 uncultured Collinsella sp.
GTACAGCTGTGTGGCGATATCCATCGTGAACAGCGGCGTGCAATGGTGACGAAGGAGCTTGGTGTTTCTTGGATCGGTGCCCGAACCGGCACTCATACTTTTGTACTGATTCCACTTCCCCTCCATCTCGTCGAGGTAGCGGTTTGCCTGCTTGGCGCCCGACTCACGCGGCGATTTCTTCCAGTATTCCGGATCAGGGTTGCCCGAATCGTTCATATAGCTGGCTGGTTTGTATCCTCCGCCAAACAGCACGTATCCAGCAAACGAGAAATCGAAGAGGATCGGAAATGTGGGCATCCAACACGTGAACTTATTGCCGCCGATGCCGGGAAACGCCGCGGGGAAATCAAACGGAGTGATCTCTTGGTCCATGGTAGTGGGAATGATGGTGGTCGAACCCGATTCTGCCTTTGCGGCCGGCGCGGTGACAACGGCCATGGGGGAGGAGAGTGTATAGGTTTTGCCCTGATAGTCGAGGACAAAGCGCAGCTTGCATCCTTCTTCCAGAAGGCTCGACGCTGCATCGAGGAACGTGTCTTCGAGCGTGAACGTCGCCAGATTATCCGCGCCCGATGCGCTGGCCTTGACTTGGCCAATCTGCGTGAAGGTTTCGGGTGAGCTGCCCGCGGCAGGCGTCACTTTGTTGATGCGCAGCGTTGCCTGTCCACCCCGTGGCAGATGTGCCTGCACGGTAAAGGCGTGCGTATCGGGCTGCTCGTTTGCCGTGTCGTCCTTCGGCAATGTCATGAACGTGGCTTCAGCGTACTGGATGTCCCATTCGTCGAATGTGAGCTGGCGGAAGTACGGCTCGCCGTCGGAAAGCGGACGCGTGGGCGCGGTTATGGCGGTACCGCCCTGGATACGCGCAAGGGGAATCTCGACATCGCGGTAGCCCGCCATGCTAATGGAGATGCCGCCGTTAAAGTCGTACGCGTCGAGAAGCGTCGCCTCGTCCACGTAGCCTTCCGAAAGAGGCGCGACCTCAAAGATGGCCGTGCCCTCGTCGTCGGTAGTGGCGGAGAGCTGCTTGCCCGCGGCATAACGCGACACGAGCGTGACCTGGGCACCCGTGATGGGCGTATTCTTGTTGGCGACGTCGACCACGACCACACCAAACATGGTGCGCGAGAGAACGAGCACCCTGAAGGGGTCTTCTTCGTCGGCATAGGCTTCGGTGGGCGCGAACGGCAATATGAAGGCGTTTGCGTTTCCCGGCACGCGCGGCAACATAATGCTCGCCAGCGAGGATGCTCCGGCAACAAGTAACGAACGGCGATCAAGCATCTTTGGCTCCCATCCCGCAAACATCGGAGGAAATAATCCTATTTTGCGAGAAGGTGCCCCGTGGCGGTAGTGCCGTTCCATGGCCAAAATGTCCAATTTGAGTGCGCGAAATCGCCAGGCCCCCGGAGCGCTTTCGATACGCCGGGCAGTCTGGCCGCTAGCGCAACATGTGGGCAATCAGCTCGGCGCGAGTTCCGATACCAAGCTTGGCATACACTCCTGATAGGCGGTTTTTAACGGTGCCCGGCGATACTCCCATGTGGCGTGCGATTTCGGCGTTGGTCCATCCGCGGCAGGCGAGTATGGCCATGGTGAACTCCGTGGTCGTTAAATCGTCGGCCACGTCCTCGCCCGAATCGGGATTGTGGATGCGCCGCCAGCCGTAGCTGAAGCGGTACGTGATCTCGATGATGCGAGCGAAATCGTCGGGGTATTGCGATTTTAAGCACGCCTCGATAAGCCCCTGCAAAAGGCCGTGGTGCTCGCCGATGAGCTCGATAAAGCCGTCAGGGCGCGCAATGTTCCAAGCGGTTCCGAAGTGTGCCTTTGCGGCGTCGATATCCTTGAGGCTCATGCATGCCATGGAAGCCGACAGGTGCAGGAACAGCTCCGAGATGGGATAGCTTCCCTGTTTCATGATCAGGGCGTTTTCCGCCATGCCCAGACTACGGCCATATTCGCCGCGCAGGTACAGGGCATGCGCCATCACGTAGCTGGCGAACAGGCGCAGGCCTTCGGGCAGATGCGCCGCAAGCGGATAAAACTCTTCGGCGGAATACGGGGAAGGCAAGTGTAGCAGGACGCTCGCGGCCGAGGCGAACAGGATATGCGTGGCGTGGACGGCGGGCGATTCCTCGTCAGTTGGCGTATCGAGGATGCCCGCAAGGCAACGGCGGGCATCGGCGATACGGTTGAGCGACAGACTGGCATATCCGCAGATAAGGCATGCAGAATAGCGCAGTGCGGGGTCGGTGGCGTCAAGATAGGGGCGCGCCGTCTTGGCAGCGAGCGTGGCCTGTCCGCGAAAGTACAGCGCTTCTGCCGTGGCGATGGCGCGCGAATCGGGGTCGGAAATGCCTGCAACCGCAGCGTCAATCTGCCCCGGCACAAAGGCGGTGCACATCAACGGCATGGGAATGCGCGGGTAGCCATCGCAGTCCATCTTCCATCTCCCAACAGCTGGCAACAATTGCAGCAATTGTACTCCTGTTGCTCGGGACTGGAATTTGTGGGTATCGCCTACGATTATGCCGAACGTATAAAGGAAGAGTCTATTGGCGATGCTTCCAAGGTGGCTACCGAAGCCTATCTGACCTTGGGATATAGAAAAACTGCCACCCCTGCAAAAAGCTCTGCCGCAGCGATGGGAAACGCATCTTCTGGGCATTCCGGCGTCTCCAGCCAGCGCTGGACTGCTGCTGTCGCCTGCGCGTTGGCGAGCGGGGCGTGGGGACCGTCCGGCGACCAGCGGTGACGGGCGAGCCCTGCCGCGTACGTGGGACTCCATCGGCGTAGACCCATGACCCCCATGGCATCGGAGAAGTTCACCATGGCGTCCAGGACTTTACCGTCCGGCACGTCCAGCCTAGCGGCTCTCTTGAACCCAAGGTTGAAAGGGGGCGTTGTACAAGGCGAATGGGGCCGAGTGGAAGTGGATCAAAAGAGCGTTACTTGACGTTTCATGCATAATGCCAACCGCCCCGCGACATCACGTTCGCAGCGCGCAGGGGCCGGAGAATCTTCGCGATGAGAGTTGACGTCTAATACCTTGCATCGTATAGTGTGTATAGCATAGTATATGACGAGAGGAGGTGTGCGGATGGAGGCACAGATGAAGCGCGGCTTCCTGGAGGCCTGCGTGCTCGCGGCCGTCTCCGGCGAGGAGTCCTACGGCTACCAGATCGTGAAGGACGTACCGGCGAGCATGGGGCTCACGGAGTCGACGCTCTACCCGCTGCTCAAGCGCCTAGAGAAGGCCGGGTGCATCACGGCGCGCTCCGCCGAGCACAACGGGCGGCTGCGCCGGTACTACCGCATCACGGACGACGGGCGAGCACGCATCGAGGAGTTCCTGGCCGAGTGGCCGTCCGTACGGGAGATTTACGCATACGTTGAGGGGGCGCACCATGACGCGCGATGAGTTTCTGGGCCGGTTGGGCGAGCTGCTCGCCTGCCTGCCGGCCGAGCAGGTGGAGGAGACCAAGGCGTTCTATGCGGAGGCCATCGCTGACCGCATGGAGGACGGTATGAGCGAGGAGGAGGCCGTGGCCGCCATGGGCACACCCGGCGAGGTGGCGGAGGTCACGCTCGACGACCTGCCCGCCGTGCCGCGCGCGATCGCGAGGACGCGCCGGCGCAGCACCACGCTGCTGTGGGTGCTGACCATCGTGGGCTCCCCGGTGTGGGTGCCGCTGCTCGCCGCCTTCGCCGCCGTGGCCGTCACGGTCTATATCTGCATCTGGCTGCTGGCACTCTGCGTGTGGATCGTCGCGGCGGCACTCGGGGGCGTGGGCGTAGTTGAGCTCCTGCTTGCCGTAAGCGGCGTCACCATCGGCCACTTCCCGTACGCCCTCGCCTCGGCGGGCGTGCGGCTCGGCCTCGTCGGCGTGGCGCTCTTCGTTGGTGCTGGCGCTTGGGCCGCCTCAAAACAAATTGCGCGCCTTTCGGCGCTCTGGGCGAGGAAGGCCGCCTCGCCCTTCTGGAAGGGCAAGGGCGAGAAGGGCGGCGCTGCCGCGCATCTCGCGGCGTAGAAAGGAGTGAGTACCATGACCAGCGCGAAGAAGATCTACCTCGCCGTGGCGGGAGGGCTCGTTGCCGCGGGTGTTGTCCTCGCGGGCATTGGCTTTATCGCTTCGGGCTTCGACCCGGCCGTGTTCACAACCCATATCGACACGCGCGACAGCACCATCGTGCTCGGCGGCGTCGAGGTGGACGACCCGATGGGCCTCCCCCTCATCGAGCAGCTCGCCAATCTGGGCGAGATCGACACCTCCGGCGTCGCGGATCCCGCCGCGCCCTAGGCGCAGCGAGCCCGGGCGCTCTGCCCGCCAAGCTGCGTAAGCCGGCGAAACCCGAACCTCAACCTCTACGCAACTGGCCCCAAGCCTGCGCCGATTCGCTCTCGGCGCCGCGCGGGGGCCCGTGACGCATGCCCAAAAGGTATGAGGAGAAAGGAACGCGATGACGACAACCACGCCCTTCCGCCTTCACGGGGCCACGCAGGACCGGAAGCGACTGGGCCGTGCGGTGGGGCTGTGCTTGGATTGGCTACACTGATATGGACAGTTCCGTGAGGGGCGCGAGAGACGGGACTCTGGGGAGATCTTCGAGGAGGAGTGTCTCGACTGGAAGCGCGGGTTCAGTGGAGCAGGAACCTAATCTCTGTCTCTCTTGCTTTTTTGATTTGTTGAGAAGCCGGCATTTGGGGGCATTTTGGATAGCGAACAGTTCAAACAAGAAGCTGAGAAAATAGAACAAAGCCTGAGTGCCTTGAGAGTCGCCGAGCGCAATGCAGTGATTCCCTTCATGAACGGCGACTTTACCCAATGGGATCTATATCTGGCATCCTCCTCTGAGTATGCGATGAGACTGATAGACGGATTCATCTCCATGCTCGAGTCGAGGAATCTTGTTTGCGTCGCCCAGCTTCTCCGCGCACAGGTTGGAGTCTGCCTGCGGACATTCGCATTATTCGCCGCCGAAGACCAGGATGACTTTCTCAAGCAGGTGTTTCAAGGTGTGCCTGTGAACAAGCTGAAAGATTTCTCGGGTGAGAAGATGTCCGATGGAAGACTTCAAGACTTACTCGAGAAGTTCGATCCAAAGGTAAAAGATGTATACAAGGTGACGTCTGGATTCGTCCACTTCTCCATTGATATTCTGCCGAGCATGGGTGTGCCTGGGGAGGGCTATGAGGTCGAGTTTAATTTTGGAGCCGAGCCCAACGAGAGAAACAATGCGCCTCTCGTGGAATGCGGCAAGGCGTTCTGCCACTATGTCGACCTGCATCTCCAGATGCTCCATAAGGTGATTGCTTCGGATGAATGGTATGCCGATCGATTCCGTATCGATTCCGATGGTCCTGCAGACGAGGCCTCGAAAAGCGAGAAGGTGTAGGTCGAACGCATTGACGCTGCCTTGACAGCATCCCGATATGATAACGAATGGGAGGTTCCCTGCGAAATGTGCGCCTCTGTATATTCTCGCTAGGACGCCCTCGACCGATAAGGCATCGTTGAGTTCAATTTGAGTTCAGCTCGGGTGCCTGAAAATCGCCCAACTCTGATAAAAGGGGAGACGACGGTACACCACGTAGACGAGAGGCTATGGAAGTGCACGATTTGATTATATTGG
>CABUMU010000117.1 GCA_902492855.1 uncultured Collinsella sp.
GACAAGAAACTCAAGAGCGAGGGCATCAGCCGCCTGGAGATCGGTCGCGATAAGTTTGTCGACGCCTGCTGGGATTGGACCCACGAGTACGGCGGCATCATCGTCGAGCAGATCAAGCGCATGGGCTGCTCCGTCGACTTCGATAACGAGCGTTTCACCATGGACGAGGACTATGCCCAGGCCGTGCGCAAGGTCTTCTGCGACTGGTACCACGACGGCCTGATCTATCGCGGCAAGCGCATCGTCAACTGGTGCCCCAACTGCACTACCGCTATCTCGGACGACGAGGCCGAGTACAAGGACGAGAAGGGCCACCTGTGGCACCTGCGCTACCCGCTGACCGAGCCGGTCAACGGCCAGGACTACATCGTCGTCGCCACCACGCGCCCCGAGACCATGCTCGGCGACACGGGCGTCGCCGTCTCTCCTAAGGATCCCGAGAAGGCCGCCTTCGTGGGTAAGACCGTTAAGCTCCCTATCGTCGACCGCGAGATCCCCATCTTTGAGGATTGGCACGTCGACGCCAACTTTGGCTCCGGCTTCGTCAAGGTCACCCCTGCCCACGACCCCAACGACTACGCTATGGGTCAGGCCCACGACCTGCCGCAGATCAACATTTTCGACGAGCACGCGGTGGTCGTCGAGGGTTATGGCGAGTTCACCGGCATGAACCGCGACGAGTGCCGCGAGGCCGTCATCAAGTGGTTCGAGGAGCACGACCTGCTCGATCACGTCGAGGACCTCGATCACTCCGTCATGCACTGCTACCGCTGCGACGCCGCGCTTGAGCCGTGGCTGTCCGAGCAGTGGTTTGTGGCCGTCGACAAGCTCAAGGGACCGGCGCTCGACGCCGTCAACTCCGGCAAGGTCACCTTCCACCCCGCGCGCTGGACGCAGACCTACACCACCTGGATGGAGAATCTTAAGGACTGGTGCATCAGCCGCCAGCTGTGGTGGGGCCACCGCATTCCCGTGTTCTACTGCGAGGACTGCGGCTGGGAGGACGCCCTTACCGAGGACACCGATGTGTGCCCCAAGTGCGGCGGTCATCACGTGCATCAGGACGAGAACGTGTTGGACCCCTGGTTCAGCTCGCAGCTGTGGACTTTCGCCACGCAGGGCTGGCCGCAAAAGCCGGAGCTGCTCGAGGGACATCACCCCACGACGGCGCTCGTCACCGCGCGCGACATCATCGCGCTGTGGGTCGCCCGCATGGTCATGAGCTCGCTGTACTTCCTGGACGAGGTGCCGTTTAAGGACGTCGTCATCTACCCGACGATCCTGGCCAAGGACGGCAGCCGCATGTCCAAGTCCAAGGGCAACGGCGTTGACCCCATGGACCTCATCGGTATGTACGGCGCCGACGCCATGCGCTTCAACCTGCTCACGCTGTGCACCAACAACCAGGATGTTAAGTTCGATGCGAACATCGATAAGAAGACTAAGAAGCTTATCGACAGCCCGCGTACCGACCAGGCTAAGTCGTTTGTGACCAAGATCTGGAACGCAAGCCGCTTCCTGCTTATGAACATGGAGGGCTACACGCCCGGCGAGCCCGTCGTGGAGACGCCGGCCGACGCCTGGATGTTCAGCCGCCTGGCAAAGGCCGTGAAGATGGTCACCGAGGGTATTGAGAACTACACCTTTGGCGATATGGCCCGCGGCGTGCAGCAGTTCTTCTGGAACGAGGTCTGCGACTGGTACGTCGAGGTCACTAAGGCTCGTCTGAAGGGCGAGGGCCGTCTGCAGGCTCAGCGCAACCTGATCTTTGTGCTCGACACCTCTATTCGCCTGATGCACCCGCTCATGCCGTTCGTCACCGAGGAGATCTGGGACAACATGCCGGCGAGCGTGCTCGATCTGGACGCCGAGGGCAACGTGGACCGTGCCGAGGCGCTCATGATCGCCAAGTGGCCGGAGCCCGCCGACTACGCCAAGTACGTCGACGAGCCCGCCGAGCGCGCGTTTGAGCTGTGCCGTGCCGTCGTTTCCGCCGCCCGCGCCACGCGTTCGCGTTATCGCTTGAGCCCCAAGGCCGAGCTCGATGTGGTCGTGCGCGCCGGTGCCGAGGATATCGAGAAGCTCGAGAGCCTGCGTTCGACCATCGAGCCGCTGGCAAACACTGCCACGCTGGTCATGGGTCCCGACGTTGAGAAGCCGGCCGCGAGCATTGCCGTGGTCGACAGCGGCGTCGAGGTCTTTGTGGTGCTCGAGGGCAAGGTTGACCTTTCGGCCGAGAAGGCACGCCTGGAGAAGGAGATCGCCGCGGCTCAGAAGGAGCTCGCCGGCTGCGAGAAGACGCTTGCCAACGAGGGCTTTGTGGCCAAGGCCGCGCCCGCGGTGGTCCAGAAGAAGAGGGACCGTGCAGCTGAGCTCAAGGAGATCCTGACGGCGCTGAACTCGCAGGTTGCTGACTTCTCGTAAGCGTTACTGGGGGACGCGGTTTGGGGCATTGCTCGCTACTGCGGACAGTCCTGCTCGCGCGAAGGCCACATTAAGTGGCCTTCGGCTCGTGCGGAACTTGTATCGAGCAAAACCCCAAACCGCTCCCATGGCGGTTACGGGGGCGTCCGCTGCCTGGTAGGGCCACTGGGTTGTGGCCTTGATCTCACTGCAGAGCGGTGTTTGGCTGATATTTTGAATGGGAGGGGCTCGTTGTTTTGATGGGCCTCTTTTTATGTTATTGGAGACTTTGGTTATGCCTAAGCGTTCTGGCTTGTATAGCGTTCCTTTCTCGTTTGAGTTGCTTTCGTTTGATGAGGCTGTTGGGCTTGCTGCTGATACGGGGCGAATTTCTGGGGATGCTGGTCCTCTGCTCGAGACGGTTGTTGATATGCTCGATGAGCTGGGGCGTCCGGACGAGTATTTCGATTGCATCCAGGTTGCCGGTACCAATGGCAAGACTTCGACTACGCGTTTTTCGGCTGCCATTCTTCGTGGTGAGGGGCTCAAAACCGCGCTGTATACGTCGCCACAGCTGGTGCGCTATCCCGAGCGCATGGAGGTTGATGGGTGCGTCGTGAGCGACGAGGCCTTTGCCCATGGCGTTTCGGCAGCTGTCGAGGCGGGGCATCGCGTGAATGCGCGCCGTGTGGCGGCAGGGGAGCGCGCCTATACCATCACACCGTTTGACCTGCTGACGGCTGCTGCACTTGTAGTGTTTGCCGAGGCTTGCGTGGACGTAGCCGTGCTTGAGGTTGGCATGGGCGGGCGTTGGGACGCCACGAGTGCGACCGATCCCGTCGCCGTTGCCATTACGGGCATTGGGCTCGATCATACACGTATTTTGGGCAACACGCTCGAGGCCATTGCGGGGGAGAAGGCTGCGGTTATTAAGCCTGGGCGCTTTGTTGTTTTGGGCGAGGGTACGCATGAGGCGAGCGTTCAGCGCGTGATGGATGCCCGTTGCCGTGAGTGCGGTGTGGTGCCGCTCGTGGTGAACCATGCTACAACCAAGGTTCCGGCACACGTGGGCGACACGGTTGAGTTTAGCTGCACCACGCCGCGTGCGATCTATACGTCAAGCATGGTTAAGCCGGCCTACCAGCCGCAGAATGCTGCGTGCGCGATTATGCTGTGCGAGGGGTATTTGGGCCGCGAGCTCGACCACGATGCGCTGGATGCATCGCTTATGGGCTGCCCCACGCCGGGTCGTTTTGATGTGCTGGGGAACGATCCGCTCAAGCTGATCGACGCCTGCCATAACCCTCAGAGCTGCGAGAACTTTGTGAGCGCGCTGGACGAGATAGATCCGTGCGTCGAGAATCGCCCCACGCTGCTGTGCGCCGCACTGGCCGACAAGGATGTGGCCGGTATTGTCGATGTTCTGATTCCGGCCTTCCCGCGTGTGGTCGTAACCCAGACCGATTCCGATCGCGCCCTGCCGGCAGAGGAACTTGCTGCCCTGGTGGACGCCAACAAGCTTGCCGGTGTGTACCCTAGCGTGCCCGAGGCTCTCGCGGCTTTTGACGCCGTGGGCGAGTCCTTCGTTGCCGCCGGCACCATCACCCTAGCCGGCGAAGTAGCCGGCCTGCTGCGCTAACCCATCCCCTCAGCAGTTGCGGTGAAATGCGGACTGTTTTACAAGCCAGAAGCCTCAAACAGTCCGTATATCACCGCAACTCAAAAGCAGCCAATTTGGGGCGGGGCTTTTTAGCTACCCTGCACCTCACATTGACTTGCTTGTCACGAACTGGGCCTATCTACTACGTTTGACCGGTTACCCCCGACCACTTCGAAAAATGCAAAAATAAAACCGCAGGTAGATGGCTTGCGGATTTTGCGAAAAGTCGGTTATGGTCGACCCATGCGGGTTAAACGTAGTAGATAGGCCGTTTTCGTGGTGCGGCGTTTGCAAGATGTGTCAAAGGGGCTGCCCCTTTGACACATTGCCTAGTCTAGGCGGACCGAACCGTGGGGGTAGGCGTTGAGGATCTCGACGCCGGACTCGGTGACCAGGGCCAAGTCCTCGATGCGGACGCCGGTGCGGCCGGGGAGGTAGATGCCCGGCTCGATAGAAAACGTCATACCTGGCTCTACGACCTGCTCGTTGGCGAGCGAGACGTCGCCCGGCTCGTGGTCCTGCAGGCCGATCGAGTGTCCCAGGCGATGCGTAAAGTACTTGCCGTAGCCAGCGTCCTCAATCACGTCGCGCGCGGCACGGTCCAGGTCGCACATGCGAACGCCCGGTGCGATGAGCGCCTCGGCGGCCTCGTTGGCACGGCGCACGATGTCGTAGATGCGCGCCGTCTCCTTGTCCGGCTCGCTCCAAAAGAACGTGCGCGTCATGTCCGAGCAGTAGTTGCGGTGACGTCCACCAATGTCGAACAGCACCACGTCGCCGCGCTTGAGTACCGTGTCGTCGGGCTCGTGGTGCGGGTCGCCGGCGTTGGCGCCAAAGCTCACGATGGGCGGAAAGCTAAAGCCCTCGCAGCCTTGCTTGCGATACAGGCCGAGCATCTGGTCGGCAATCTCGCGCTCCGTCACATCCTCTTGGATGAGCTTGATGGCGTCGGCCATCACGGCGTCGTTGGCGGCCGAGGACACGCGCATGAGCTCCTGCTCGGCGGCATCTTTGTGGGTGCGCGCGGCGGTGACGGCAAAGTCGCCCAGGAAAAACTCGCTGGCGGCGTGGCGCTCCATAAGCGGCATCAAAAAGCCGGAGCGCATGACGGTGTCGATGCCGAGCGGTTTGGTCGGGTCGATTTCACTCGCGATGGCGTCGGCCACGACGTCGGTATCGGTGTGATAGGCGACGCAGGCATTGTCGTACTCGGGCAGCTGATGCAGCGCGTTGACTAGGATCACCGGCTCGCTACCGCGTGTGAGCAGCACGCCGCAAAAACGTTCGAACATATCGGCATAAAAGCCGGTCAGATAGTAGATCGACCACGGGTCATTAACAAGCAGCTGCGCGCCGGGGTGCTGAGCCTCGAGCGCATCGAGCACGCGCGCCACACGCTGGTCATCGACATGTGCCATTCATCGTCCTTTCGCTAGGTTGCCACCATGGTATCCCCAATGCCAGGGTAGTCAATTTGGGACGGGGCTATTTTAGCTGTGTCAAACATGCGGAATGATTTTTCTGGGACGGGGATTAAATAATCATTCG
>CABUMU010000118.1 GCA_902492855.1 uncultured Collinsella sp.
TGTTACAGATCGAGATGAACGCACAGGCCAAGCCGAAAATCTCAATCTGTAACATGTAGACCACTTTTGACCGTCTAGTTGTTACAGATCGAGACAAACGGAATAAGCCGGGCCAAAAATCTCGATCCGTAACATCTAGCCGAGTTTTTGGGTCCTAGCTGTTACAGATTGAGACAAACGGAATAGGCCGAGCACGTCTACGCCCGCAAGTCCTTTACGCTGGAACGCTCGACCAACACGCCCGAGACGAGCGTACGGCTTCTGGAGCTCGGAGCTTCCAGACCCGCGACGACCTCGTTGAGCGCACGGACGCCCAGCTCGCGGTGGCGAAACTTCACCGACGTCAAAATCGAGTTGGGAATCGTCTTATAGAGCTCATCGTCGAAGCCGATCACGGACACATCATTGGGCACACTGAGCCCTTTGTCACGTAGAGCCATCATCACGCCGTTTGCCATGCAGTCGTTAGCAGCGAGGACCGCCGTGCAATCGGGCCTATCGGCAAGCACAAGGCCCGCGGCATAGCCACTATCCGCATTCCAATCGCCTTGCAGAGGCTCGGGCGGCTCAATGCCACGCGCCTCGAGTGCCGCACGCCAACCTTTCATACGGCACTGGCTCGACAACGACTCTTTCTTACCAGAGACGAAGTACACGTTTTTATGCCCATGGTTCAAGAAGTACTCGCACGCCATGCGCGCGCCGCCCTCTTGGTCGTCACTGACGGTGGAGCAGGTAGGATGTTCCATCGGTGTGATAATCACCGTCTTGAGGTCCTTCGGTGCCTCAAAGGTATCAAAGTCATCGACCATCTGACGCAGGTTGAAGATCATGCCATCAACAGGCAGCTGCGACATCCTACGCGCCGCTTCGGCAAGGGTCATCTTCTCCCCCGCCCGCTTCTTAATCATCGTGAGCGCAAAGCCGCGTTCTTCGGCGGCATCGGCGATACCGTCAATCATGTCCACGGCGCCGCCCGACAAGTGGAACATCACCACGCCGATGCACCCGTAACGGCCCAACTTGAGCGAACGCGCGGCAAAGTTGGTTCGAAACCCGAGCGCCTCCATAGCCGAATGGACCTTATCGCGTGTCGACTCTCGCACGCTATTGGGCTCGTTGATCACACGCGAAACCGTCTTGAGAGAAACGCCCGCGGCAACTGCCACATCATTCATTGAGACATTTTTCTTGTCCATCGTTGCCACTGCTTCTCCACTCGGTTCTCTATCGCTTGTTTTTTGCGTTCTAGCATACACTACCTGCCTGACTGATAAATCAACCGTTTACCGGACAATATCGACCGCTCACCCGTGTATCCTTGTTGCTCTTCCAAAAATGTCTTACGTTGTCATTAACGAAATGACAACGTTGTCATTTCGCAATGCCTTCCTTAAGCAGGAAGGTTTCCGGGCAGTCCTGACCATCCATCGACGACCAGTTCCATCCACATGCATCGCGCATCAAGTAGCAAAGGTGCTTTATGGACGCCATCGTAAAGATGCTCGAAAAGCATCAGCCGTTCTTTGAGAAGATCTCGAGGAACATCTACCTCCAGGCTATTAAGGACGGATTCCTTGGGTGCATGCCCATCGTCCTCACCTCTTCGATCTTTCTGCTCATTGCCACCCTTCCTGGCGTAGTTGGCATCACGCTGCCCCAGCCGCTCATCGACTGGTGCAACAAGCTGTACAACTTCACCATGGGCGTCATGGGCATCATGGTCGCCGGAACCACTGCCAAGAACTTTACGGCTTCCATGAACCGTCGCATGCCCGCCGGCAAGGTGCTCAACGACGGTTCCACCATGGTGGCCGCCCAGTGCAGCATGCTGCTGCTCGCAGTCACGCAGTTCACCACCAAGTTCAACGGCTCCGAGCTTTCGGTCTTCGATTGCACCAGCATGGGTACGCGTGGTCTGTTCTCGGCCTATATCGCCGCGTTCATTACCGTTTGGGTCTATAAGTTCTGCGTCTCTCGCGATCTGACCATTAAGCTGCCCAAGGAGGTCCCGGGCGCCATCGCTCAGAACTTCCGTGACATCATCCCCTTTGGCGGCGCCGTCATCATCTGCGGCATCATCGATGTCGTCGTGCGCAACCTCATGGGCGTTCCGTTCTCCGAGCTGCTCATCAAGCTGCTCTCCCCGCTCTTCACTGCAGCAGAAACCTATCCTGGCCTTATCCTTATTCAGGCGGCCACCGCGTTCTTCTGGTTCATCGGCGTCCACGGTCCTTCGATCGTCCAGCCGGGCATCGACCCCATCCGTCTTGCCAACCAGGCCGAGAACCTGCAGGTTCTGCTGGCCGGTGGTCACCCCGCCCATTCCCTCACCTTTAACATGTCGCTCGTGGGTGAGTTCGGCGGCACCGGCGCCACGTTCATCGTGCCGCTTCTGCTGATTCTCTTTATGAAGTCCAAGCAGCTCAAAGCCGTCGGTAAGGCCTCGATTGTTCCTGTTGCCTTCGCCGTCAACGAACCGCTGCTCTTTGGCGCGCCGATGATCCTTAACCCCTACATGCTCATCCCTTTTGTTGCCGCCGGCTGCGTCAATGTGAGTGTTGCCAAGTTCTTTATCGATAACGTGGGCATGAACGGCTTCTCCTTCGTGGTGCCTTGGGCTACTCCTGCCCCCATCGGCATCTTCATCACCACAAACTTCCAGCTTATCGCCCTGGTGTTTGTCGCAATCATCATCTTGCTGGACGCCATCATCTACCTGCCGTTCTTAAAGGCATACGATAAGTTGCTCTGTGACCAGGAGGCCGAGCGCGCCGCCGAGCTGGGTCTCGAGTCCGATGGTGCTGCCAGCACCCCTGCGCCCGTCATCGAGCCGACCGCCGCTGCCGCCGACAGCGAGCCTGCCGCCGACAGCGAGCCTGCCGCCGACAGCAAGCCTGTCGCCGATCAGCCCGAGCCCGCAGCCAACGCATCCGCTAAGAAGGATGTCGACGGTCTGAAGGTCCTCGTCCTGTGCGCCGGCGCCGGCACCTCTGCCATGCTTGCCAACGCCATCAAGGAAGGTGCTGCGCAGACCGGAGAGAACATCGCTTCCTCCGCAGGCGCCTATGGCCAGCACACTGCCATCATGGATCAGTACGACGTCATCGTGCTCGCCCCGCAGGTTCGTAGCTACTACAACGACATGAAGGCCGACACCGATCGTCTGGGCATTAAGCTGCTCGCTCCCCGCGGTAAGGAATATATCGACCTTACCCGCGACCCCGCTGGCGCCATCAAGTGGCTCCGCGAGAACCTCGACTAGTTCCTCCCTCTGTTGGTGCCCGGATCCCCAGTTCGGGCACCTCTCCCTATTCGTATCCCACAGAAAGGATGACTCATGACCAACCCCATGCAGTTCCCCGACGGCTTTGTGTTTGGCGGCGCCACCGCTGCTTACCAGGTTGAGGGCGAGACCCGTACGCACGGCAAGGGCAAAGTGCCCTGGGACGATTTCCTGGCTGCTCAGGGTCGCTTCTCCCCCGACCCCGCAAGCGATTTCTACAACAAGTACCCGGTCGATATCGACCTGTGCCAGCGCTTCGGCATCAACGGTATCCGTGTCTCCATCGCTTGGAGCCGCATCTTCCCCAATGGCACCGGCGAGATTAACCCCGAGGGCGTCGCTTTCTATCACGAGCTTTTCGCCACCTGCAACAAAGCTGGCGTTATCCCCTATGTCACGCTCGATCACTTCGATACGCCCGAGGCCTTTTACCAGAACGGCGGCGAGGGTTTCCTAACGCGCACGACGATCGACGCCTTTGTCGAGTATGCCAAGTTCTGCTTTGCCGAGTTCACCGAGGTCAAGCACTGGTTTACCTTTAACGAGATTCCCGCGACCGCCGAGGGCAGCTTTATCGTCGGCAACTGGCCGCACGGCGAGAAGTATCGCCTGGACAAGGCTTTCCAGCTCATGCACAACATGATGGTGGCCCACGCCAAGGCCGTCGTCGCCTTCCATGAGGGCGGCTTTGAGGGCGAGATCGGCATTGTCCAGAACCTGGAGCCCAAGTATCCCCTCGATCCCAACAGCGCTGCCGACTGCGAGGCAGCTCGCATGGCCGATGTCATCAACAACCGCTGGGTACTCGACGCCACCTTCCGCGGCCACTATGCAGCTGATACCTTGGAGGCTGCGACCAAGCTGGCCCATATCGCCGGCGGCGAGCTCGACGTCCGCGACGAGGACATCGCCGCGCTGACCGCCGCGCTCCCTTACAACGATTGCCTGGGCGTCAACACCTACAAGTGCCAGTTCCTGCGTGCCGCCGAGGGCGAAAACGACATCAACCACAATGGCACCGGCGACAAGGGCTCCTCGCGCTGGTTCCTCAAGGGCGTGGGCGAGTCATGCGTGCGCGAAGGCGTACCCACCACCGATTGGGACTGGATCATCTATCCCGAGGGCCTCTACGACCTGCTGCTGCGCATTAAGAACGATTACCCCAACTACAAGAAGATCTACATCACCGAGAACGGCATGGGCTATAAGGACGACTTCGAGGACGGCTTTATCGACGACGCCCCTCGCATCGACTACATGCGTCAGCATCTCGCATGGATCCTCAAGGCAATCGACGGCGGCGTAAACGTCGACGGTTACTTTGTGTGGTCGCTACAGGACCAGTTCTCCTGGACCAACGGCTATAACAAGCGCTATGGCCTGTTCTACATCGACTTTGAGACCCAGAAGCGCTACCCCAAGGCGAGCGCGTACTGGTACAAGAACGTCGCGGAGACCGGCCTGCTCATGGCCTAGTTTCCGCCGCATACCCCCTGTCGGCCGCATGCGAATCCCTCCACGGGTTCGTATGCGGCCTTTTTGTTTTTGGTGGGCCCGTGCAGGCCGTTTGTCTCGATCTGTAACATCTAGCAGGGATTTTCGGTCTTAAATGTTACAGATCGAGACAAACGGAACGCCCGAGCAGAAATATCTCAATCTGTAACATGTAGACCACTTTTGACCGTCTACCTGTTACAGATCAAGACAATAAGATAGTCAAACCCAAACTTTCCAAGCAGTTATGAAACATGGTTTCTAGTTTTCGGTATAACGAACATACTTTCGGTATCATTTAATGGTATTATGATATCGAAAGTATGTTCGTGATACCGAAAGGAGCCGCATGCGCCAGTTCGATTACGCCACAGTCCCAGCGGAACTCGAAGCAACTCCAATCACCAACCTCCTCCTCTCGATACGCGAGCATAAAGGCCGTCAGCTTGCTCTGAGTCAAGTCAAACCCGAACTTCTATCGTCCCTTATGGAGGAAGCTAAGATCCAAAGCACCCAATCCTCCAACGGACTTGAAGGAATTATTACCACCCAAAAAAGACTCAAAGCGATCATGGCGTATTCCGCCAAGCCAAGCTCCCGCGCAGAGGAAGAAATCGCTGGATACCGAGATGTGCTGTCGCTTATTCACGAGCAACACGATTCCATTCCCGTAACGCCATCGGTCATTTTGCAGTTGCATCGTGACCTCATGGCGCACACGGCAATCTCGTATGGAGGCCATTGGAAAGATAGCGATAACGAAATCGTCTCCATTGACGATCAAGGTA
>CABUMU010000119.1 GCA_902492855.1 uncultured Collinsella sp.
CGTGCGGAACTTGTAGCGAACAAAGCCAAGCCGACCGACCCTAAGGTTAACTTGACTGATGATAGCAAATACAACAAGCGAGATGCCTGCAACTTGCGGGCATCTCGCTTTATCTAAATAACGTGGTTGTGAATCAACCGCTAATTGTTACCCACCCAAGCATGGTCGGGTTTTCTAAGTGCCGCAGATTGCCGTGAAAGAGGAGCGACGCGTACTTTGGTACGTGAGCGACGGTTTGAACGGCAAGGTGCGGTGCTTAGGAAAGCCGCTTAGCGGTAGCTGACGCTCTGCTGGGAGTCCTTGACCACTACGTCGTGGGCGCCGCCTTCGACGATCGAGGTCGAGCTGACCAGCGTCAAGCGTGCCTTTTCCTGGAGCTCGGGGATCGAGAGGGCGCCGCAGTTGCACATCGTGGACTTAACCTTGTAGAGCGTGCCGCCCACGCCGTCCTTGAGGGATCCGGCGTACGGGACGTAGGAGTCGACGCCCTCGACGAAGCTGAGCTTCGCGGCGCCGCCCAGGTCGTAGCGCTGCCAATTGCGAGCACGCGCAGAACCCTCGCCCCAGTACTCCTTCATGTACTGGCCGTTGACGTTGACGCGCTCGGTCGGGCTCTCGTCGAAGCGGGCGAAGTAGCGACCCAGCATCATAAAGTCGGCACCCATGGCAAGGGCGAGCGTCATGTGGTAGTCGTAGACGATACCGCCGTCGGAGCACACGGGCACGTAGACGCCGGTCTCCTCGTAGTACTCATCGCGGGCGCGGCAGACATCGATCAACGCGGTGGCCTGGCCACGACCGATACCCTTGGTTTCGCGGGTAATGCAGATGGAACCGCCGCCGATACCGACCTTGATGAAGTCGGCGCCGCAATCGGCCAGGAAGCGGAAGCCCTCGGCGTCGACGACGTTACCGGCACCGACCTTGACGTCCTCGCCGTAGTTGGCGCGGATCCACTCGATAGTGCGCTTCTGCCACTCGCTGAAGCCCTCGGAGGAGTCGATGCACAGAACGTCGGCACCGGCCTCGATGAGCAGCGGCACGCGCTCGGCATAGTCGCGGGTGTTGATACCGGCGCCGACCATGTAGCGCTTGTCGTTATCGAGCAGCTCGTTGGGGTTAGTCTTGTGGCTGTCGTAGTCCTTACGGAAGACAATCCCCATGAGGTGATCGTTGTCGTCGACGATGGGCAGTGCGTTGAGCTTGTTGTCCCAAATGACGTCGTTAGCAACCTTGAGGCTGATGTTCTTGTCGCCCACGATGAGCTGCTCACGCGGGGTCATGAACTCGGAGACCTTCGTCTGGTGGTCATCGCGACTGGGACGATAGTCACGGCTGGTGACGATGCCCAGGAGCTTACCCTTAGGAGTGCCGTCGTCGGTAACCGGCATGGTGGAGTGACCGGTCTTCTCCTTGAGCTCGATGACCTGCTCCATGGTCATGTCGGGGGTCAGCGTAGAATCGGACTGAACGAAACCGGCCTTGTGATCCTTGACGGCCTTGACCATAGCGGCCTCGGACTCGGCGCTCTGGGAACCGTAAATGAAGGACAGGCCACCCTCGGTAGCGAGCGCGACACCCATGTCGACACCCGAGACGGACTGCATGATGGCGGAAACCATGGGAATGTTCAGGGTGATTGCCGGCTTCTCACCGCGCTTAAAGCGGGTCAGCGGCGTCTTAAGAGAGACGTTGTTGGGGATGCACTGCGAGGACGAATAACCAGGGACCAGCAGATACTCCGAAAACGTGTGGGACTCACCGGGAAAGAACGTAGCCATGTTTCTCCTTTTTCCATGCGACCGGTCGGCTGCAGGCCTCGTAGGACCCAGCCCAACCTTGGGCGCCCAATACTGGGGAAGTATCTTAACGCACTTTGACTGCTACAATGCATGATTTAAGAAGAGCACACGAGGGTTTGACGCAGGCTTTGCGTTTGCCCAGCAAAAACTTTAGCGGGGAGACGTGGAGCACATGGAGTACAAGACGACGGCAAAGTTGGTCATTCAAGCGTGCGACAAAGATCTGCCGGGCGTGTTCGGCCACGGCTGCGTCTTACTGCTGCAAGGTATCGCCCGCGAGCGCTCGCTCAACCGTGCCGCAAAGAGCATGGGCATGGCGTATTCCAAGGCCTGGCGCATTGTGAACGAAGCCGAAGGTCAGCTGGGCTGCAAACTCATCGAGCGCGACGGCGCCCGCGGATCCACCCTCACCCCCGCCGGCGAGCGAGCCATAGCGGTCTACGAGGAGCTGCAGACCGACATAAACAAGGTCATTGCCACCAAAGCAAACGACCTCATCGCAAGTATTAAAAAGTAGCTAATTTACGAAGGGCGTTGTCTAGGGCGGACGCTACGACCAGGGGGTCGTCGGTGCCGGCGAAGAGGCGGACGGTGCTCCCCTGCTTGCCGCGTGGGGCCGAAAGGCGCGTCGTTGCGCCGCCAGCCGGCGATGTGCGGAACTCCCCCGGCAAAGCATCAAAGAGATCGCCCGCACTGCGCTCGATAAGATCAAACTCAGCTGCCGGGCCAAAGCCGTGCTCGAGGATTCCCGTTGCAACCGCATGGTCGGGATGCGAACTCAGCCCGGGATAGCGCACGTTGCGCACCATCTCGTTGGCGGCCAGATACTCGGCCAGAGCACGGGCGCGGTCGAAGTGTGCCTGCATGCGGGTATCGAGCGAGTCCAGCCCGCGCTCCAGCACACCAGCCTCGTCAGTAGGCAAATCAAGCTTGCCCAAGCCACAGCCCTCAAACAGGACATGCACGCACTCAGCCGCGGCATCCACACGATGGCGCTTGAGCTGCGAGCGCGCGACCGATACGGCAACCAACTTGCGTGAAGCGTTACCGGCGCACACACGGTCGAGCGCTTCGAGCGACAGCACGGCACCCAAGCGCAACGGATCGCAGCCAAAAGCCGACGCCACGGTGTTGTCCACAACCAGCAGCGCATGGGCCTCGCGAGCCGCTCGACCCAGCGCACGAAGATCAGGCACACGCAGACCAAACCCGCCGATGGAGTTGACGAACCACCACAGGTGCGGACCCTCAGCGTCAAACGAGCCGGCAAAGCCACCGGACGCCGCAGCAAACGCCTCGACAGACGGCTCCCCCACCATCACAACATCGCAGCCGTCAAATCCGCTCGCAAACGCATCGGCAAAGTCGTCCGCAAAGGCAACCAGACGATCGCCGGGACACACAATCCCCAGCTGCGACAGCGCTACTGGCACATGCGAGGCCGCAAGCAACCGCGCCTCACGCGCGCCGGCCCTTAAAGCCCAGGCCTCTTCTAGCTGCTGTACATCCACAAGGCACCGCCCCTTCATAAACAAAAACCCACGATGCGGGTGTTTCCCGCATCGTGGGCAACGGCTGCAGTATAGCGCCGATATGCGACGAATCGCTTAGATGTTGAGCGTGTGATATGTCACGCTCGCACCCGGAGCGTCAACGGTCACGCCATAGGCCTCGGGATAGATGCGCGTCGATAACACGAGCGCGCCATCGTTCACAAACACCTCGACCGACGAGGCATCGCCGACAATACGCACGTTGCGAACCTCGTCGACGGGCTCCCAACGCACGGTGCGACCGCAGCCGGCAAAAGCGCGACCCTCATCGGTAAATCGCATCTCAAAGCGCGAGGGCAGTTCGCCCTCAGCGAGCACAAACGCCAGCTTCAGCTCGCCATCAACGGTCGCGGTAAATGCGCCGTCGACACCGGCGACAACAACGTCAAAGCAGGTATCGCCGGCAACCTCCAACGAGCTCTCCCCCACACGCACCGAGGCATAATGGCGCTCGATCTCTCGTGCCGGCTGCTGCAGCACCACGCCGCCGGCACCGGCTGTGAGCTCACGCGGCACCGTCATGCAGTGCTGCCAGCCGCACGCCACGGTGGGTGCGTTGCCATAGGTCGGCTCATCGGGCATGCCCATCCAGCCGATCAGAATGTGGCGACCGTCCTCGGCCGTGAACTCCTGCGGGGCATAGAAGTCAAAACCGGCGTCCCACAGGCGGAACTCGCCCAGCTCATACTCGCCATCGCCATCTGTAATGTCGCCCGTTACAGGCATGTAGCCGGCAGCGTATACGTTGCCGCGGTCCCAACGACCGCCCTCGAGCCCCTGGGGCGAGAAGGACAGCCACTTCGCCGGTACGCCGTCATCGGCCTCAAGCTCAAGGTATCCCGGGCACTCCCACATAAAGCCAAAACGCTCGGGCGTAGACACGCGGCTCTCGAGCTCCCAGCTCAGCATATCGGGCGAGCCATACACCAGGATCTCGCCTACATCGCGCCCGGCGCCCTCGCCGTGCATCGCGCAAAAACGACTCTCGACATGCGGCCCATCCACGCGACGACGCGCGCCCAGCACCATGTGGTAACGCCCATCATCATCGCGCCACACCTTGGGATCACGCACGTGGCAGGTCAGATCGTCGGGATAATCCTCGGACGCCAGCACCACGCGCTTTTGGCTGAACTCCCGACCGGCAAGGCCATCAACGCTCTCGACATAAACAGTATCGGCGCGGCGGCCGGTATTGATGTAGTCGTATGTGCCATCTGCATCGGAAAGCTTAACGTTGCCTGTGTACAGCACGCGAATGCGACCGTCCTCGGCAAGCGCGGAACCCGAATACACACCGTGGCAATCGAACGGCTCGTCGGGCAGCAGCGGAGCGCCAACATAGTCCCACGTCATAAGATCGCGACTCGTCGCATGGCCCCAGGCCTTAACGCCACCCTCAACATCAAACGGCGCATATTGAAAATAAGCGTGGAACACGCCGCCCGCTTGGCAAAGACCGTTGGGGTCGTTGAGCCAACCCGCCGGCGGCATAATATGGAAGTGCTGGCCATACGCACCATGACCGCACTCAGAGGCAGCGATGTCAACAGCGGCAACCAGCTTTGCAAGGTCGCGACCAAGCGCATTAGACATATCAAAGTCCTAACGGATCGAAAGTTACAAGGCACCAGAGATCGGCGCCAGATGCTGGAAACACCCGCGAGCATACAGCCCGCGGGCATTCCCTTAATCAAAAGCTCTTAGGCCTGCTCGGAAGCCTTGGGCTCGTCCTTGTACAGGACAAACGAGACGGCAAAGGAAACCAGCGCGGCGACCGCAAACATGATCGCGTACTGTACGGGCTGGGCCAGGCACAGCAAGATACCGAAGATACCGGTAACGCCCGTGCCGGAGGCGGCCAGCGAAGTGAGCGCGCAGACCAGGGCACCGCAACCGCCGCCGATGCAGCCGGCGATGAAGGGCTTAAAGAAGCGCAGGTTCACACCAAAGATGGCAGGCTCGGTAATGCCCATGAAGGCGGACAAGGCCGAAGGAAGCGCCAGACCCTTGATCTTGGCATCGCGGGTCTTAAAGGCAACGGCGAGCGCGGCGCCACCCTGAGCGATATTGGCAGCGCTGGCGATGGGCAGCCAGTAGGTCACACCGTACTGGGCGAGCTGGCCCAGGTCGATGGCGGTGTACATCTGGTGGATACCGGTAACGACCGTGGGGGCATAGAACAGGCCGACGATAAAGGAACCGATGCCGA
>CABUMU010000120.1 GCA_902492855.1 uncultured Collinsella sp.
CAACTTGTTCGCTCTGGACGTCGCTCGCTGTCCGTCCTCTACCTGCGGCGTTGCCTTGCTCCGGATGCGGTAGTCATTGGGGACGTTCTTAAATGACTGGTCAAAGGGGACATTCTTGCGGCACTTGGCAGTTGGGGACGTTCCTTTTGTGCCGGCACTTTGGGACACTCCTTGTCAAGAGAGTGATGCAAGGGGCTCGTCCTTTACTTTACCTAGATAAAGTGAACGTGTAGATTCGTAACCCACTCGCAACTGTTCTATGGCACGATATTGAATGAATGTATGCTATGCGCCCAAATCTCTTGGGCAGAGTGGGAGACAGTATGGTTAAGCTGTACGAGGACGGCATCTACCTGCGCGGTGGCAGCGAGGTCGTGCCCGCGGCCGAGGCTGCCGAGCGCGGTATTACGCAGACGCCCGAGGATGCCAAGCGTGGCACCATCGCGTATTCGATCCTTCAGGCACACAACACATCCGGCGACCCCGAGGCGCTCAAGATTCGCTTCGACGCCATGGCGAGCCACGACATCACCTTTGTCGGCATCATCCAGACGGCGCGCGCCTCGGGCATGGAGCAGTTCCCGCTGCCCTACGTGCTCACCAACTGCCACAACTCGCTGTGTGCTGTGGGCGGTACCATCAACGAGGACGACCACGTCTTCGGTCTCTCGGCTGCCAAAAAGTACGGCGGCATCTTCGTTCCGCCGCACATCGCCGTCATCCACTCCTTTATGCGTGAGAACTTTGCCGGCTGCGGCAAGATGATCTTGGGCTCCGACTCGCACACCCGCTCCGGCGCCCTGGGCACCATGGCCGTGGGCGGCGGGGAGCTGGCCAAGCAGCTGCTGCGTGACACCTACGATGTCGTCTATCCCGGCGTTGTCGCCATCTACCTCACGGGCGCCCCGCGCCCCGGCGTCGGCCCGCACGACGTGGCGCTCGCCATCATCCGTGCCGTCTTTGCCAAGGGCTACGTTAAGAACAAGGTCATGGAGTTTGTGGGCCCCGGCATCGCGAGCATGACGACTGACTACCGCAACGGCGTCGACGTCATGACTACCGAGACCACCTGCCTGTCGAGCATCTGGGCCACCGACGAGGACACGCACGCATTCCTGACCATGCACGGCCGCGGCGACGACTACCGCGAGCTCAAGCCCGCCGATGTCGCCTACTATGACGGTTGCGTCGAGGTCGACCTGTCGAGCATCAAGCCCATGATCGCGCTGCCGTTCCATCCTTCCAACGGCTTTGAGATCGACGAGCTCAACGAGAACCTCGAGGACATCCTGCATGAGGTCGAGCTCGAGGCCGCCAAGATTGGCGAGGGCAAGACGCACTTTAGCCTGCTCGACAAGATCGTCGACGGTAAGCTGCACGTGCAGCAGGGCGTCATCGCCGGCTGCTCGGGCGGCAATTACGATTCCGTGGTCCAGGCTGCTCGCGTGCTCAAGGGTGCCAACACCGGCTGCGGCGAGTTCTCGCTGTCGGTCTATCCCACGAGCCAGCCCGTGGCACTCGAGCTTACGCGCCGCGGCTATATCTACGACCTCATGGAGGCCGGTGCGATCGTTCGCACGGCGTTCTGCGGCCCGTGCTTCGGCGCCGGCGACACGCCTGCCAACAACGGCCTGTCCATCCGCCACACCACCCGCAATTTCCCCAACCGCGAGGGTTCCAAGCCGGGTAATGGCCAGCTGAGCGCCGTGGCCCTGATGGATGCCCGCTCCATTGCGGCGACAGCTGCCAACGGCGGCGTCCTGACGTCGGCGACCGACCTGCCCGAAGACACTTGGGACGAGGCCTGCGAGTACACCTTTGACGATGCGCCGTACAAGAAGCGCGTGTACTGGGGCTTTGGCAAGGCGGAGCCTGCCGACGAGCTGGTCGAAGGCCCCAACATCAAGCCGTGGCCCGCGATGGAGCCCCTCGGCGACGACATCCTGCTCAAGGTGTGCTCCAAGATCATGGACCCGGTCACCACGACCGACGAGCTCATTCCCTCGGGCGAGACGAGCTCCTTCCGCTCCAACCCGCTGGGTCTGGCCGAGTTTACGCTCAGCCGCCGCGATCCGGCCTACGTCGGTCGTTCCAAGGAGGTCGACGCCGTGGAGAAGCGTCGCGTGGCCGGCGAGGCCGCGAGCGACCTGGCGGCGCTCGATGCCGAACTTGCCGGTGTTTTTGAGGCACTGGCCGGCGCGGGTGTCGCTGCCGATGTCAAAACGACCGAGTACGGCTCTATGCTCTATGCCAAGAAGCCCGGTGACGGTTCTGCCCGCGAGCAGGCCGCGAGCTGTCAGCGCGTGATTGGCGGCTTGGCCAACATCGTCCACGAGTACGCCACCAAGCGCTATCGCTCCAACGTGATGAACTGGGGCATGGTGCCCTTCCAGATGGAGGCCGAGCCCAACTTTGAGGTGGGCGATTACGTCTTCGTGCCGGGTATCCGTGCCGCGCTCGATGGCGACCTGAAGGACATCGCCGCCTACGTGGTGCGTGCCGACGGTGCGGTCGAGCAGATTGAGCTCTACATTGCCGATATGACGGCCGAGGAGCGTGCCATCGTCAAGGCCGGCTGCCTGATCAACTACAACAAGTTCAAGGCCGCTGCCGAGTAACGCACTTAATTGTCCGCCCGGGCTTACCCTTTCCCGCCCGCTCACGCGCTTCGCGAGGGTCGCGTTCGGGAAAGGGTAAGCCTCGGGCTACATTTCTGCGTTCTCGTTGGGTCTTGAGGGACGCTAATAAATAGACTTGCTTGATGCCGCCTCTGTTATCGGGGCGGCTTCTTTTTTGTCGAAAACCGCCACAAAGGGGACAGGCACCTTTGTGGCGGTGGGGAACGAGCTCGATGTTGTTGTGATCGTTGAGCGGTATGTTAATGAGCGTCCCTACAGGATTTCATCCGGGCTGGCGGGTTTGGTTGTTTTGGGGATGCCGAGTTTGGATGACGCGAAATCGTCAACATCGTCCTTGATTCCATCTTTGGTGTAGACGGTGACCGTATAGGTGCTGTGCCCGAATTCGCTCTTGTCGCGTGTCGCCCAGGCCTGCCAGTAGGCAGCCCCGTTTCGCCCTTTGATTTTTCCGACACGGCGGAGTTCTGTTCGCTTTAATTGCTGGTTGCTATAGATGGTTCGACCGGCCTCCTCGGTGAGCCCGCACTGTCCAAGCATCTTGTCGAGGACTTGGTTCATGTGGCGCTCATCGGTGTTTGGTGCGTAGTCGTAGGCGAGGGTGATGGAGTCGAGGGGCTGGTCGTCGATCAAATAATTCATCGTCTGAGGTTCAAGGCAGAAATAGGGGGAGCATCCGTCGACCTTGCCGAGCAACGGTAACTTGGACTGCCAACTTCCGGTGGGAATTGCATATTCGTAGAACACGCCACGGCAGACAAAGGAGAGCGAGGTGGCACGCGAGCCGGCGTCGATCATCCCGCAAAGATCGAAGGGCGAGGCGATACCAAAAGAAAAGGGCGTGATGACGATAAGGAAGAGCATCACGATGGGTATGGCGAGAATGGCGATGACGTTGCGACCGGTGGAATGAGACGGCTTCATATGCGCTCCTCGAGACAAAGATCTGTTGAGGATAGGCAGAAATGGATATGTTCAGAGAACAATTCAAGTTTAATCTCATGGCGCGAGATGGTCGACCGTTAGCGTCGAAAACCACCACAAAGGTGCCTGTCCCCTTTGTGGTGGTGGGGAGTGGACGGCTTCTTTTGGTGATAGTGTTAACTGGAGGTATCATTAGGGCACATGGCGCGGGTTTGCATTGTGGGGTGTTTTGCCGTGAGCCGTTCTGCCCGTATTGGATTGATTGTCTTGGCGCTTGCGATCGCTGTGGTTGGCGCGGGCGCTGTCGGCATGGCGTTTCTACCTGCTGCGGTGACGGAGCCGGTGGTCAAGCCTGTGACTCAATCTGTCGAACTTCTGACCGGCGCTGCCAAGCCCGAGACCATTACCGTTGATTTTGATGAGCAGCCGGCTGCGCTGGGTATTAGCAATTATCCGAGTATTCAGCTTGGGGCCATGCGCTATACCACGGATACAAGCCTGATCGATAGGGCGTCCGAGCTACTCAAGGGCAAAACATTTAAGCGTTGGTACGGATATGCGTCCTATCGGGCAAAAGCGAACGACATGGTTGGCGGATGTCACTCTTCCATCGAGCTGGACACTGCAAACGGCGCAAAGTTATGTGATGTCTCGTACGATCCGGGTTACGAGGGCAATGAGGGTCCGGGTATTTACATCATGGCCGGCGATGCAGCCTATGTCATGGAGGGCGACCAGGCCGAGCTCAACGATTTTATGGGTCAGTGTATCCAAGATGCCTATGAACAGACCTGCTTGCCCGACCCGCAGACTGCACGCGATAGTGGGTCTGCCCGTATATGGCTCTTCGAGGATGAGATGCCCTGGAGCGGCGAATCGGGAAGCACGGGTTCGGCAAGTAAATAGAGACTGCAACCACCACAAAGGTACCCGTCCCCTTTGTAGTAGTTCTCGGTTTGTCTCGATCTGTAACATCTTGGCCGCTAAAAGTGGGCCTGGTGTTACAGATTTAGATTTTCGATTCGGGTGTCTTCTGTTTGTCTCAATCTGTAACAGATAGGGCCCTATTTGCCGAGTAGATGTTACAGATCGAGACAAACGGTTGCCGCTGGTCATTTTCTCTCGATCTGTAACATCTAGGATCAAAAATGGCTGCTAGATGTTACAGATTGAGATAGTAGTACGCCTGGGCAGCGGCGGGCTGACATCTCAGTACCCTATCCATCAATCACTCAGAAAATCTTATATATAGAGACTTAGATTTGTGTATAAGATCGTACAAAGCTGGCAACAATACTTCTCGAACAACGTGAAGCCGCCCCGTAGGGCGGCCACCCCAAGAGAGGTGATTCCATGAGAATCGATAAGCTAGCAATGACGTCGCGCGAGGCGCTGCAGACCGCCATGAGCACGGCTGCCGATGCGCAGGCCGGCGCGGTGGAGCCGATCCACCTGCTGTCCGCCCTGCTCGGTGCCGGCGAGCGCAATATCTCCGTGATTATCGAGCGCATCGGTGCCGACCCGGCTCAGCTCGCACGCTCCACACAGGATGCCATCGACCACGCGCCCAAGGTTTCGGGCGAGGGTCAGCAGATGGGTCTGTCTAACGAGCTCGTCCGTGTCATCGAAAAGGCCGAGAAGAAGGCCACCAAGATGGGCGACAGCTTTGTGGTGACCGAGCATCTGCTGATGGCACTTGCCGAGGACAAGGGCGAGGCGGGCCGTGTGCTGCGCGATGCCGGCGTGACCAAGGAGCGCATCGAGCAGGTCTACGAGGAGCTGCGTGGCGATGACCGCGTGACGTCTGCCGAGGACAAGACCCAGTTTGAGGCACTGGAACAGTACGGCCGCAATATCTGCGACCTTGCCCGCGCCGGCAAGCTCGACCCGGTCATCGGCCGTACCGACGAGATCCGCCGTACC